>CAXTIY010000413.1:0-3068 GCA_964244215.1 uncultured bacterium | reverse complement strand
ATTGTAACACCACGCAAATCCAAAAAAGCAGTGAGCCTACGATGCCCAATTCGACCGCTATCGTCAGGGGAACGTTATGGGCGACCCAATGCCAGCCGAGCACGTACTGCGCGTAAACATTGATATACTCGCGATCAAATGCGTTTGGGAAATTGCCGACACCCGCCCCCGCAAACCAGTAGTCACGCAAAGCGTAAATGCCGACATGCCAGATATCGCGGCGCCCAGCACCACCGTCCGCTTGCGCTTGCGCGAAGCGTGCGGGAAGCCCTGGATTTACAGCGAGCGTCGTCGCCATGGCGAGAACGGCAAGGCTCAAAATCCATAACCTGTGACGGGAGCGGATTATCAGGTAAAGAAAAACAATTCCGAGTTCGACGAAGCCGCCGCGAGATCCGGACGCGGAAAACCCTAGCAGCAAAACCGCGAGTATCGGAATCATCGTAAGAGAGAGAGCGATCTGCTTCGCATTGAAAAGCCAGTACAACGCTATGGAGGCGGGCAGGATTAGCGCCGCGGCAAGCGCGTTCGGGTCGATCGATGAATCCCCCACGGCAATGATCACGCGCGTAACGCCGACATTCGCCTGCACCAAGCTCTGTCCGCTATGGTAAAGATAGGCGTCATATCCCGCTGAGATGGCGCCCGCCGAAAGCACTGTCCCTAAAACGGCGTTGAATTCCAGCGGCGTTACGCGAACGACGGACAGCAGCACGAAAAGCGCTATCAGCGATGCGTACATTTGAAGACTCAACATACCATCGCGCAAATCGATAGCCCAAATCAGTGAGACCGCCATCCAGAGCAGAAGGCAAAGCCATAAGATGACCGCTTTTGGGGGAGCGAGAGCCTGGCCGCGACGGCATACACGCAGCAGCAGTGCCCCCGCGGTCATGACGCCCAGCAGCTTCGCCAGCGTGCCGCCGCTTCCGAGGCTGCTCAGCGAATCGAAGGGCAGAACGAGAATGTATGCGCACAGCGGAAAAATAAGCGGCGATCGAAGAACGCCATATATGCCGAGTGGAGCGAGCGCTACGAGCGCCGTTTCCAGGAGAGATTGCTTCGATTCGGTATGGATGCAGTTAAATATGGACGTGAGGACAGCCGCGATATAGATAGCGCTGCAGATGACGAGCGGTCTACGCAACGGCATTGCGCCGCGCTCGAGCGAACGAACCATCTGACTTAAGCGTGAGCGAAGCGGACCAGTTTGTGAAGCAGCGGTAATCGCCCGAGCCCCATCTTGCGTGCCGGTTGGCGGCATCTGAGAACCTGCAACGTTCATGCGCTCGAGCCCGCAGGAAATCCAAGTGGCAAAGAATGCACCTCCGGCAAGAACAACGCGACGCAGGTACGCTGCCTAGTCCGAAGCATTCCTATCGCGCAGATACCAGCCGCTGCGCCGTAGAGCGCGCGCCCAGTACGTACACCGTAAAGCCGGCATCACGCCAGGCTTCCGTATCGACTCCAGGCCTGCCGCAGATTAACGTCGGCGTGCGCATGAGGGGTAGCACCCTCACCGGATCGATCGCGCGGAAGACGTCGTGCTCCGTTACGAGCACCAGGGCATCGCTGCCTTCGACCGCATCTTCAAGCGACGAGCAGAGCGGACGCGAGAACGACTTCGCTACGGGATCGTAGATGCGCGTCTTATAGCCGCGCTCGCGCAGGAGCTGGTCGATCCGTTCGGACGGACTCTCGCGAGTATCGTCGACGTTAGGCTTGTATGCGGCACCGAGAAGCGTAATCGTCGAATCGCGGGCCAGCGTCGACACGTGGGAAACCACGCGGCGTACGATGACCTCGGGCATCCGCTCGTTGATGCGCCTCGCCGTTTGAATCAGCTCAGTGACAAACGGATTCGCGTTCGAGAGAAAATGCGGATCGACCGGTATGCAATGTCCGCCGACGCCCGGACCGGGCGACAGGATGGAAACTCGAGGATGTTCGTTCGCGAGCGCAATCGTTTCCCAAACATCTACGCCGAGCTCTTCACACAGCAGCGCGAGCTCGTTCGCGAAAGCGATATTGACGTCACGAAACGTGTTCTCAACGACCTTCACGAGCTCGGCCGTAACGCAGTCCGTAATGTGGATCGGGCCGCGTGCGAACGAAGCATAGAGGTCGCGAGCGAACTCGGCATCGCCCGGCGCACGGCCGCCTATGACGCGAGCGTTATTGCGCAATTCGAAGACGATCGCACCCGGGATCACGCGTTCGGGACAATGCGCGATACGGAAGTCATCCGGATTCTTGCCTGCCGCTCGAATAGCCGAAACGATGACGCGATCAACCGTGCCAGGAGTAACGGTCGATTCAAGCACGATTCGATCGCCACGCCGCAAAAGCGGAGCGATTTCTGCCGTTGCAGCTTCGACGTAGCTGAGGTCAGGCCGGTTGCCATGCGTCGGCGTCGGTACACAGATGAGAAAGGCATCGGAAGCAACAGGATGGTCGACGATCGTGAGCCTCCCCGAGCCAAGCGCCTCTAAAGCGATATCGGCGACTTCGCGCTCTCCGAACACGTCATGCGCCCGCAACGCTTCGCGCCGCGCTGGATCGACGTCGAAGCCATCGACCTCATGACCGGCCTCTGCCAGCATAGCGGCCGTCGGAAGACCGATATAACCCAAACCTACGATCGTGATTTTCATCGTTGCCCATCGAAAACAAAGCTGACGCCGCAAGGTACTTTACAACAAATCAATGATAGCCGAATGAGGCTTGCGATAGTAGGGACGAATGACCCGTGTTGGACGTGCAAACTCTTAACGTTCTCTGGCAAACGTTCATGAAATTCAAAGCGGCCGGGCACGCGCCGGCAGCGAAGGATTGATGAAGCATGCTCGAGACCAATCAACCAATATTGCCTCTCCGCAAACCCGACTGGCTCAAAGTCAAGCTAGCGCACGGCGAGAACTACGAGCGACTCAAGCGCGACGTTAAAGCCCTCGACCTGCACACCGTGTGCCAAGAAGCGATGTGCCCCAACATAGGCGAGTGCTGGGGTGCGGGCACGGCGACGATCATGATCCTCGGCGACACGTGCACGCGCGGCTGCCACTTCT
>CAXTIY010000412.1:0-3078 GCA_964244215.1 uncultured bacterium | reverse complement strand
CACGGTGAAGGGGCCCGGGCCTTGAAGCGTCGAGACGAGGCCCGCGGCCTTGACCGCGGCGACGAGCGTTTTGTTGTCGTCGGAATTAACGGCGTTCGAGACGATGTCTTTATCGGCCATCATGGCGTGGCCGCCGACCATCGGATTATCGACCGGGCTCGTTTTTGCGAGAACCGGGCTACCGACGGCGACGAGCGCCGCGACGGCGAAACCGGCGAGATTTGAGCGGAAATTCATAGATGTCCTTAATTAGCGAGTTGCCGATTAAACGGCTGTGGGCACGGTTTGGATGGGACGCACGAAACGTTTGAAATCCTCGGCGGCGAGCGGCGGGCTGAAGTAGTAGCCTTGCGCCTCATCGCAACCGGATTCAGTCACGAAGGCGAGCTGTTCGATCGTTTCCACTCCCTCGGCGACGGTTCGAAGTCCGAGTTGCCGGGCGAGATGAACGACGGATTTGACGATCGCCGCGTCACTTTTATTCGATAAGGCTCCGCGCACGAACGATTGATCGACTTTGAGCAGCGACAACGGCAGGCGATGCAGATAGCCGAGCGACGAAAAGCCCGTTCCGAAGTCGTCGAGAGCGATGCCGATCCCGGCGCAATGAAGCGCTTGTAGCTTCGCGATAAGATCGTCGCTGCAAACGAGCAACATGCCCTCGGTAATCTCGATCTCGAGTGCCCATGGCGGAATATCGAAGTCTTTTAATGCGGCTTCAATGTAATCCGATACGTTCGAGCGCGAGAACTGCGCGGCCGATACGTTGATCGCGATCGGCACGTTCGCCACACCTTCGTTACGCCACGCGGCGTATTGCCGGCATGCTTCGCGAATCACCCACTCGCCGATCGGTACGATTAGCCCCGTTTGTTCTGCGACCGGTACGAACGTTGCGGGCGATTGAGAGCCGCTTTGTGGATGCTGCCAGCGCAGGAGCGCCTCGCAACCGACGACCTTTCTCGTGCGCAAATCGATTTTCGGTTGATAGTGCAGTTCGAAGTGTTCTCTCGCGAGCGCGTCGCGCAGACGATCGCGTATCGTCGCCCGAGCGACCGAGCTATCGCTCATCTCCGCGCGATACACGCGATAGTCGCCGCGAACTTTTTGAGCGCGCTTGAGCGCGGTATCGGCATCGGCGAGCAAATCCGTCGGCCGGTCGCGCGTATCCGTCGCGTAGGCAATGCCGGCACTTGCCGATACCCAGACGGTTTCGACGTCGATCACAAACGGCTGCCCGCATGCGCGGATAAGACTCTCCGCAAGCGTGCATACGTCGGAGGGGTCGTCGAATTCAACGAGCAGTCCGAACGTATCTGCGTACAGCCGGCCGAGAATCGCTCCCGGTGCCAGAGCCGATGCGGCCGTTGCGACCGCACGCAATAGGGCGTTACCCGCTTCCACGCCGTAGGATTCGTTGACTTCGTGGAAGTCGTCGATATCGAGCACGATCACCGCATAGGAACTAGCGCAATCGCGGGACGCCCGAGCTTTGTCCGCTACGGCACGTTCGAAGCGCGCGCGGCTCAGCAAACCCGTGAGCGCGTCGTGATCGTTTGCGTAGCGAAGCAATTCGTTCTCGAGCGTACGTTCGCGTAAACTCAAGCGCGACGCGTCGAGCGCGTCCTTGCGCTCCCGGCCCTCGCGAAGAATCCGGCGAAGCTCGAGTTGCGCCATCGCTTGGCTCGCGAGCGTTTTGAGCGCTCGCTTTTGCGCTGCCGAAAGCGAGCGCGGCACCGTATCGATCACGCAAAGAGCGCCGAGCGCGAAGCCGTCGGGTGAGTTGATCGGTACGCCCGCATAGAACTTCATGTACGGCGGCCCGGTAACGAGGCCGGTCCGGGCAAATCTCGGATCGTTTGCGGCGTCGTCGACCACGAGCATCTCATCCGGATGCTCGATCGCTCGGCTGCAAAACGAAAGGTCCCGAGACGTCTCATCGAGCGCAAACCCTAGGCGTGCTTTAAACCACTGCCGGTTCTGGTCGACGATCGTGATCAGGGAAACGGGCGTTCCACAGATTTCTGCGGCGAGCGCGACGATGGCATCGAAGTCGCTTTCCGGCTCCGTATCCAGAATGCAGTAGCGGCGCACTTCGGCAAGGCGCGCGGCTTCACGCCCGAGCGCGCTTGCAGTCGCGGCCGTCACGATGCGTGCTTACTCCAGCGGAACATCGACATCTCGGACGCTCATGCATGACCATCGTCCGTCAGGTTCCCCGGACGGAGCGCCGCCCTACGCAAAGTGAGCCACGTCATTTCGCGTTCCTTCGCGCCGAACGGCGGGGTTTGGGTAAGCGGCGAGACAAGCGAAGAGCGCTAGCGTTACGTCAACGAAAGGACGAGCGATGTTCGGTTATGTACGGGGGTGTTTAGAGGCGATCGGTCGCGGTCTACAGGATGGTGTGCAAAAAGAGCCGGGTGCCTACCACGGCACCGGAGCCCAAGTGGCCCTCTTTAATGCAGCATCGGATTTGCTGCGGATTCTCATCTACGGAACGCGCCGCTCCTAGCGGATTCAGCGAAGCGTAGGAGTCGCAAAGCCCGATTAGGGAGAAGGGGGCGGCTCCGGCTGGTCGTGCGGGCACCAAAAGATATTGCGGTTTCCCATGGTGCCCGCCACGATACCCGTTCCGCACCACCGGCAGGCGAGCCCGTCGCGGCGATATACGTAGAAACGATCGGTCCGCCGGACGGCGCCGGCGGGTTTATCCCGGTCGGCCGCCGCGGTCGTTACGATGCGCCCGGTGCCCGAGGCCGACTCATCCATGAGCCGCGCGAGATCTTTCCACATCGCGCGCCACGTTTTCTTGGCGAGCGTATTGCCGGGCGCACGCGGGTTGATGCCGTGCATGAACAGGATTTCCGAGCGATAGATGTTGCCGATTCCCGCGACGACGGACTGGTCCATCAATAACATTCCGAGCGGCGCGCGGCTCTTCGCAATTTTGGCGTACGCGGCGAGGGGATCGGCCGCCAAGTCCAAGGGATTGGGCCCGATGCGCGCGCTTAAAAGTTCTCGCATCGACGCATCGAACATTTCGATCGCGATCGCACCGCGCAATTCGAACCAGTGCTT
>CAXTIY010000411.1:0-3089 GCA_964244215.1 uncultured bacterium | reverse complement strand
TGTTCTCATCGCGCATGCTCTTCTTGATGACCGAGTGGCCGACTTGCGAACGCATCGCGATGCCGCCTGCCCGTTCGATCGCTTCCGGGACGCTGCGGCTGCAGATGAGATTGTAGAGTATCTTCGCGCCGGGAAAGCGTTTGAGCGTATTGATGCCGACGAGCGCGGTAACGATGTCGCCGCCGACGAGCGCGCCTTTCTCATCGACGACGAACATGCGATCCGCGTCGCCGTCGAAGGCGACTCCGAGATCGCAGCCGTGCGCGACGACCGCTTTTTGCAGATCGACCATGTTCTCGGGTTCGAGCGGGCTCGCCGGATGATTCGGAAACGTTCCGTCGAGTTCGAAGAAGAGCGGCACGACATCGCACGCGAGATGCTTGAAGACGTAGGGAACGGTCAAGCCCGCCATGCCGTTCCCCGCGTCGATCGCTATCTTAAACGGTTTGATCGATCCCGGGTCGACGAACCGTAAGCAGTGTGCCGCGAATTCCTCGAGGACGTCGCGCCGGCTAATCGTTCCCGGCTTTGCAGCCGGCGCTCCGTACGTGCCGCTCGCGATACGATCGCGAATAGCGGCCAGACCCGTATCGAGCGAGATCGCCTGCGCCCGCTCGCGCGTGAACTTCATGCCGTTATACATCGCCGGATTGTGCGAGGCCGTAATCATTACGCCGGCCGCGAAATCGTACGCTCCGACGGCGAAATAAACCGCATCGGTCGACACCAGGCCGATATCGGTCACGTCCGCGCCCATCTCCGTCGCTCCGCGCGCGAACGCCTCAAAAAGCGCGACGCCCGAAGGGCGCATGTCGCGCCCGACGACGATCGAGCTTACGCGTAATTCGCTTACGAACGCGCGGCCGATGTCGTACGCGAGTCCTTCGTTCATCTCCGACGGATAGATCCCGCGAACGTCATAACTCTTGAAGATAGCGGGAAGCGCCGCGCGCATCGTTCCATTTGAAACGGAGACGGGACCGCGCGAACCGTTAACGCTGCTAACGATGAAGGCGGCGATCGCGCGCGCCGTTTCTTGCGGGGCTTCTTCGTGTGGAAGGAGGCCGCTATGCGGGAACGTTTCGACGTACGCGTCGCGCGCGAGTTGCGCGAATAGCGATGCGTTCGCGACGGGATTCGTGCGCGATGCGTTCTCGCCCCAAAGCACCAGGAGCGGTGCTTCGACGAACGGCAGGTCTTGGGCCACGTCGCAATTGAGCGAACCGCCGACGAAGTTCGCTGGCACGAAGCGCGCACCGGGTTGGTGCGTTATCGCGTAATAATTGTCGACGATCTCGTTCGTGACGCTCGCGGCGTCGGCGTACGATTGCGTCTGCAGGAAGTAGCGTAAGGACGGCCGCGACGCAAGCGCGTTGAACGCGAGTTCGCCCAAGAGCGGTGAAAGGAAGACGGCTCGCACGACGCGCTGGGCGGCTTTGGGATCGCCGTCGAGTACGCCCTCGATCCCGGTCGGCGCGATCGTTATGAGCCGGCGCACGCGATCGGGCGCGCGCCCGGCCGCGCGTACGGCGAACGCTCCCCCGAGCGAGCTTCCGACGAGCGTCATCGGTCCGTCCGCGAAGAGGCCGAGCGCATCGACGATCTGCTCGATGAACAGCTCCGCGGAGTAGTCGAGGTCGGGCATTTCGGAGAGACCGCAGCCCAAAAGATCGAATACGACGACGCGGTAGTTCTGCGCGAGTAGCGGTGCGAGTTTGCGGAACTCGTATGACGATGCGCCGGCGTAGATGCCGTGAACGAGCATGACCGTCGGTCCCGCGCCGAGCTCGGTTACGAAAATTTCGTAGCCTCGCCAGTTCCAAGGCAGACGCTTGCCGCCGATATGGTCGTGGGGTAAAGGCCCCGTGCTGCGCATCGAAAGGTTGAAAAGCGCGGCGGCCCCCGTGATGCCGGCGAGCGCTCCGAGCGGACGTAGTGCTTTCCGGATTTTCTCTAGCGTCCCCACGCGTCGCGTCTTCGGGCCCTGGGGCATGCAGTCCGCGCGGTCGCGAGCATGCTGGGAGGGGGCATTTTTCGGCCCGGGGGACAATGTGTGCCGCGATGTTCGGGCAGGTGCCGCCGTTCCCGGAGCGGGCACATGGCGGCGATGCGGCGCAGCTTAATCGGCGGTCGGTCGCGCACGAGCGGCTCCAATTCCTGATGCTCGCGATCGTTGCGGTGTTCGGATGTACGGGTGCCGGGAGTGCCCGCTGCTCGATCATGCCGGGCGGCCGCGTCGTGCTCGCTTCCGACGCCGTCGATCCCGACGTCTTCGTATGGGATTCGCGCGAACGGCTCGTCGATTACACGGGCGGCAACTGGGGCAATACGCGCCAGATTTTCACGCACACGCTACTTACCGAGCCCGGCACCTTGGCGCTCGTGATCGCCTGCGTGCCGAAAGCGGCGCATCCGCGCTACGCGCTCGGCGATGAAGACGCCGTCGGCGTTCGGCTGACGACGGGCCCTAATCGCGGTCGCTACGGTTGGATTCTCTCGAGCGACGCGCACGCCGAGCCGCCACGCACGACGCGGCCCGCGAAGCAGTAATCGCGCGAACCCTTCTTCGTTCGGTGCGGAGTGGGCAGCCATCACCTCGCACCATTCATCCATATGGTTATTGCTAATAGCCCAACCAGTCACTTAAACTGTGGTTTGGCATAACCTCGGGGACGTTCGGCCTTCATGGAGGGAGCGTTTGTAGGTTGCTGCCTCAACGCAAAGGAGTAAATTTGCAGAAATATCGCCTACTTGGGGCGCTCTTCGCCGTTGTTGCGGCGGCGCTGACGCCGCTCGCAGTCCGAGCGCAAGCTTCCCCCGAACCCTCACCCATGATGAGTGCCACGCCGATGATGAGCGCATCGCCGATGATGAGCGCATCACCGATGATGAGTGCGGCGCCGATGATGAACCCATCGACGATGACGTCTCCGCATCCCGCGATGACGGGCTCCCCTGCGGCCTCGCCTTCGCCCTCCGCCGCGCCGACTGCCCCACCGCACATGTTCGTCTTTCAAGGCTACGGGGACGCGAGCTACTCTTCGGTCGGCAACACGCAAGCCGCTCGCTTCGTGACCACGGGCCCGAGC
>CAXTIY010000410.1:0-3090 GCA_964244215.1 uncultured bacterium | reverse complement strand
ACCCGCGCGGCGGAATGTATTACTGGCTGTGGGGTGCCTTCGATCCCGAGGATATCGTCGACGGCACCGATCTCGCCGCGGTGCGCGACGGCTATGTGAGCATCACGCCGCTTTCGATCGACCGCACCAATCACGACGAGCTCGGGCGGCGTTGGCGCGCGGAGAACGCACGCGTGGAATCAGTCTAAGCGTTCTTCGGCGAGATCGAGATCGTATTGAATGCCGCGGAAAATTTCATCGGGGATTTCGCCCGCGTCGCGTAAGCGCGCGATCTCGTGGCGTTCGGCGTCGAGCGCCTTGTCTTGGAGGCGATGATCGTATGCGACGTCTGCTTTGGTAAGCGTTCCGTCGAGATGTCCGAGCAAGTGCGCGATGCGATACTCGTACTCGCCGAGAAGGCGACCTTCGACTTCCCACTCTTCGGTCGATTCGAACGTCGGCTCGAGCGCGTGCAAACCCGCGATGCCGGCGCGCAGCGCCGCGACGCGGACTTCGATTTCGCGCTCGTGCAGATCGTCGCCGTCGATGCGTAACCATTTCAGGAGCGGAATGAGCGAAAGCCCTTGGAAGACGAGCGTTACGAAGATTACGCAGAACGTGATGAAGATGATTTCTTCGCGGCCGGGAAACGGTTGCCCGGCGTTGGTCCGTAGCGGTATCGCGAGAGCCGCTGCGAGCGAGACGATGCCGCGCATCCCGCTCCAGGCGATGACGAAGATGTAGTTCCAGCCGGGCACTCCCTCGCGCCGGTTGATACCACGAAAGAGCAAGCGCGGAAGATAGGTTGCCGGATAGACCCACGCGATTCGTACGGCGATCACCAGCAGGCTGATCTCGACGCCTATCCAGAGCTCGCGAAGCGCGAACGATGGATCGTGAACGATCGTACGTAGCTCTAAACCGATCAATAAGAAAACGAAGCCGTTGAGCAGAAATATCAGCAGATCCCAAACCGCAAAGGCGACGATGCGGCCCTCCGCATTGAAGATGCGGTTCGCTTGACGGCTAATGAACACGCCCGCGGTCACCGTCGCAAGGACGCCGGAGACCTGCAGCGCGTCGCCGCACAGATAAATGGCATAGGGAAGGACGAGCTGGATCGCGTTGTCGATCAAGTGATCCGAAAGCTCGAACTTCCGCAAAACGAGCGACGTCTTGACCATCAGGAAACCGAATGCGAGTCCGAGTGCGATGCCGCCGAGCGCCACGCCGACGAACGCTACGCTCGCCGTCGCGAGCGAGAAGGTTCCGGTCAACACGGCCGCCACGCCGAAGCGATAGATCACGAGCGCCGACGCATCGTTGACGAGGCCTTCGCCGTCGAGGATCGCGAGTATCCGTCGTGGCACCGAAAAGCGCTCGAATACGGCGCCGGCTGCAACGGCGTCGGGAGGCGAGATGACGGCGCCTAGGACGAAGGCGCTCGCCCAGCCGATTTGCGGCATCAACGCATGCGTGACGACGGCGACGGCTCCCGTCGTCACGACCACGAGACCGATCGCAAGCAAACTTATCGGCCTGATGTTGGCTTTGAACATCTGCCAATCGGTGAACCATCCGCCTGAAAACAGTAGCGGCGGTAAGAAGATCAAGAATACGAGGTTCGGGTCGATCTGGATCGGCGGCAGGTTCGGCGCGAACGCGAGCAGCGAGCCGCCCACGACGAACGCGATCGGATACGGCAGCGAGAAGCGCTTCGCGACGATCGCCACGACGACGATGGCGGCCAGCATGATGAACAGGAGGCTCGAACCTTGCACCCCGCCGCATTTCACCACCGAGCTTTTGGCCCCCGTGATACGACCGTTGCCGGGTGTCGCGAATCTGCGGGGCTCCGTTACGGCGTGGTGCTACTACGAAGCTGCGACGCGACCCGATCCGCTAGGCTAGCAGACGTAATAGTTTAGCGGTCGGATTGCGCTCGAGCATTTTACGATCGAGGCCGAAGCGGCGCCCGGCACCGGTAACGATCGCGATCGCGCCCGCCGTCGCGAGCATCGCATTAAATCCGATCGTATCGGTTCCGGCGCCTCCTACGATAAGAATATCCGTGACCGCGCGAACGATCGCGAGCAAGCCGCCGAGACGCGTGAGGAAACCGAAGAAAAGCGAGATGCCGATCGCGAGATCCGCGACCGCGATGAGCACGGCGAACGTCTGCGCGTGCGGCGCGACGACGTCGCGTAGGAAGGCGGCCAAAGCGGGCGAGAGTGCCGTATGCACGAACGTCGTGGCGACGCGCTCGCTCAAACCCGAGCCACTCAAAAAGTCCGGTGCGAGTTTTGCGTCTTTGCCGACGAGCGCACTATCGAGCCACGCCAAGCTCGATAACATTCGCAACGCTACGACGGCGCCGGCGGTGAACTGGATGTCGAGCCGCCGGACTTCTTGTCGTCGCACCGATAAAACTTAACATACCTTGTTGTTGAGCGGTACTTTTGTTTTCGGCGAGATCGGCAGATTTGCGTTTATGCGATATGCGGTCGGGCTGCAACGCGCGCCGCAGACGACAATCAGGAACGACGGCTGCTAAAAGTCGAAACGCATATATTGGCGCCTAAACTGTGTTCGTAGCAAGTAGCACGCGCTACAGGCGTCATCGCGATTGCGACCGACCGCAACGGAAACGTTTACGAAGGCGCCGCCGGCAAACGTAGCCTTGCCGGGGCGGAGCCGATGACGCTCGATACGGTCGTGAGTATCTGCTCGTGTACGAAGGCGATCACGGGCGTTGCGGTGATGCAGTTGGTCGAAGAAGGGAAGATCGCGCTCGACGATGCGGCAAAGAAGGACGTCCCCGACATCGCGGAAATTGCGGTGCTCGACGGGTTCGACTCGAATGGCGACCCCGTGTTGCGCCCGCCGAAGTCAGATATCACGGTCGGCCAATTGATGTTGCACACCGCCGGTTTCGGATACGATTTCTTCAATTACGATTTACTAAAGTACGGCCGAGTGAAAGAGGTGCCGAGCGTCGCAACGAGTTCGCTCGCGTCGCTACGTTCCGTGCTTTTATTCGACCTGGGCACGCGCTGGGAATACGGTTGCAACATCGACTGGGTCGGCAGAGTCGTCGAAGCCGTTCGAGGT
>CAXTIY010000409.1:0-3096 GCA_964244215.1 uncultured bacterium | reverse complement strand
GCCGAATCGACCCGGGCCCGCTCGGGAGTGACGCGGCGCACCTCCGCCGCGTCGACTCGCTTTGCGACGGCTACTCTTCTTTGGACGCTTCGCTTTTCGCGCGTTCTTGCAATTCGGCGACGATGCTCGAATCGGCGAGCGTCGTCGTATCGCCGAGCATCCGGCCTTCGGCGATGTCGCGCAGCAAGCGGCGCATGATTTTCCCGCTTCGCGTCTTCGGCAGCTCTTGCGTGAACGTCAGATACTTCGGCGTCGTGAATTTACCGAGTTTATCGCCGACGTGTTTACGCAATTCGTTCGCGAGTTCGGGCGATCCGGGATCGTTCTCGCGTAGCGAGACGAAGCAGCAGATCGCTTGACCCGTCGTATCGTCGTTCTTGCCCACGACGGCCGCCTCGGCGACCTTGGGATGGTCGACGAGCGCGCTCTCGACTTCGGTCGTCGAGATGCGATGGCCGCTCACGTTCATCACGTCGTCGATGCGGCCCATGAACCAGTAATCGCCATCCTCGTCGCGATTGCAGCCGTCGCCCGCCAGGTACATGTGCTCGAATTTCGACCAATACGTTTCGCGATAACGTTCGGGCTGACCGTAAATGCCGCGCAACATTGAAGGCCACGGGCGGCGCAAGACGATGTACCCGCCGCCTCCGAACGGAACGCTGTTGCCGGCTTCGTCGACGATATCGGCGGAGATGCCGGGCAAGGGTTTGCTCGCGCTGCCGGGCTTGAGGTTCGTGAGGCCCGGCAGCGGCGCGATCATGATCGAGCCCGTTTCCGTTTGCCACCACGTGTCGACGACGGGACACTTGCCGCCGCCGATTTCTTTTTGATACCACATCCATGCTTCGGGATTGATCGGTTCGCCGACGCTCCCGAGCAGTCGCAGCGACGAGAGGTCGTGCTTGCGCACGTACTCGTTACCCCACTTCATGAACGTGCGAATCGCCGTAGGCGCCGTGTAGAGAATCGTCGCCTTGTAGCGCTCGACGACTTCCCAGAAGCGGTCCTTATCGGGGTAGTCCGGCGTGCCTTCGAAGAGAATACCGGTCGCGCCGAGGGCGAGCGGGCCGTAAACGATGTACGAGTGACCGGTCACCCAGCCGATGTCGGCCGTGCACCAGAAGACGTCGCTATCCTTGACGTCGAGCACGAGGTTCGTCGTCGAGGTGACGCCGGTCAAGTAACCCGCCGTGGTATGCATGATGCCTTTGGGTTTGGCGGTCGTGCCGCTGGTATACAGTAGGAAGAGCAAGTCTTCCGAATCCATGGCTTCCGGCTCGCAAACTTCCGGTTCGCTTACGATGAGAGCGTCCCACCAGACGTCGCGGCCGTCGTGCATGTCGATCGGATCGCCGACGCGTTTGGTAACGATACAGTGCTTAACCGATGGCGTTTTTGCGAGCGCGACGTCGACCGTCGCTTTTAGCGGCACTTTCTTACCGCGGCGCCAGCCTTGATCCGCCGTGATGATCGCGACGCACTCCGCGTCTTTGGCACGGTCGACGATCGCGTCTGCCGAGAAGCCGCCGAAGATTACGGAATGCGCGGCACCGATACGCGCGCATGCGAGCAACGCGACGGGCAATTCGGGAATCATCGGCAGGTAGATCGCGACGCGATCGCCCTTTTTAATGCCGAGTTTGCGTAAACCGTTTGCAAACTTACAAACGTCGCGCAGAAGCTGTTCGTAGGTTATCGTCCAGCGGTCGCCGGGCTCGCCTTCAAAGTAATACGCGATTCGCTCGCCGTAACCGGCCGCGACGTGGCGGTCCAAACAATTGACGGAAGCGTTGAGTTTACCGCCCGTGAACCATTTTGCAAACGGCTCGTTCCATTCGAGTACCGTATCGTACGGCTTCATCCACTCGAGCTTATCGGCCCACGACTTCCAGTACGCTTCGGGATCGCGCTCCGCTTCCTCGTAAATACCGGGCCGAGCGTTTCCCTCTTTCGCAAACTCGGGAGTCGGCGAAAAGTGCCTTTGCTCGTGGAAGAGCGCTTCGATCGTCGCTTTGATCGTGTCCATTTCGCTCCAAGATTTCTATATTATACTATGTGGGAATGCTACGCGCTTTGCGCCACGGCGAAGGCTTTGCTCGCGCGTATGGAAGTTGCACGCACGTAACGGTAGTAACAGGGAAATGCTTTGCACGAAGGAGTCCGACCTTCAAAAATCGTTTCGCAACAGGAGCATGTAGCTTCCGTACGATCGTTGTAATCGTCGCAATAGCGGCGTCGCTTGCGTTGCCGAACGAAACGCTCGCCAGACGTCGCGGACCGGTTACGGGGCTGCGCACGGTCGCCTTCGCGAAAGCACCGCCCGACTTTACGTTCGATGCGGGTGCCGGTCCGACACATCTTGCAGCTTTGACCGGACGGCCCGTCGTGATTAGTTTTTGGGCATCGTGGTGCGAGCCGTGCCGTGCGGAGTTGCCGGCCTTCGGTCACCTGCGGGAGACGTACGGCGATACGGTCGCCCTATTGACCATATCCGACGAACCGGCGGGCACGGCGCGCGCTTTTCTGCAAGCGCATCATTTCGATTTGCCGGTCGTCGAAGATCCGGACCGCAAAATTTTCGAAGCCTATTCGGTGACCCCGATTCCCGTAACGATCGTCGTGCGCCCGAACGGCGCGGTTTCGTACGTCTCGATCGGCGAGACGTCGTACGAGGAGTTACAAGCGGCCGTCGCGGCCACCCTCATAGCCCCAGAATAACGAGTTCGGCGGGCGCCGTGCTCGAGGCCGTGCCCCACGATGCCGAACGCAAGCCCGCGGCGACGGCCACGAACTGTTTTCCGCCGTATTCGTACGTGATGATGCCGCCGCCGATCGGAGCCTTCAACGCGACCGACTTCAACACGGCCCCGCTGTGCTCGTCGAACGCATACAGGGTGCCCGCGAGATCGCCCGCGAGCACGAGGCCACCTGCGGTCGCGGTAACGCCGCCGACGATGGGCGTCGGGGCCGTGTAATTCCATTCGACGGTGCCGAGCGCGACGTCGAGCGCCGTAACGTGTCCGACCGCTTTACTATCCGAGGTGCCGTACGAGTTCGACGAACCGAGCCACGATTTTCCCGGCGCGAACGTGG
>CAXTIY010000408.1:0-3097 GCA_964244215.1 uncultured bacterium | reverse complement strand
GCGCGGACGACATGGACGGCACGCACGGTTCGACCGACGAAGAGCGCATCTATCATAGCGCCGGTACGCAATCCGGCCAATACGTCGACGATCGCGAATTCCGTCGCCTCATCGGTGAAGCGGGCTACACGGCCGTGCGACGCAATTCGACGTACGATGAGTTTCCGTTCGATTGGAAACCGGAAGACGGCGAGCAGGGCGTGTCGCGCGCACCGCGTCCGGAGATCGCCGCAAGCCCGACGGCGTTCTCGGCGGTCTAAGTCGCATGCTCCGCTCCGGGCGCATCGTTTATACGAACGATCTGCCGATTTACGCGGCGTTCGATCACGGTGCGATTCGCTTCCCGGGCGCGCTCTATTCCGACGTGCCGACGCGGCTCAATGCGATGCTGCTCGACGGGCGCCTCGATCTCAGCCCCGTAAGCGCGTTCCATTGGGCGAGGCACGCAGACGAATTCGCGCTGCTGCCGGAACTCTGTATCGGGGCGCGTAGCGAAGTCTGGTCGGTCGTCTGCGTTAGCCGCAGGCCGCTCGGGGAACTCGACGGCGCGGTCATCGCGGTTACGAACGAATCGGCGAGCGGTCTCAATCTGCTGCGCGTCTTGCTCGAGCGGCGCTACGGTGTGCGCGCGACCTTCGTTATTCATCCCGATCCTCTCTCCGTTGCGGCGGCGGGACATCCGGCGCTGCTCATCGGCGATAAGGCCATCGACGCGCAGCAGTCGTTCCCGCAGAACGTCATGCACGATCTCGGGCGCGAGTGGTACGACTGGACGGGTCTCGATATGGTATTCGCCGTGTGGGCCGTGCGGCGCGACGTTCTGCGCACGCACGAAGCTGCGGTCGCGAACGTGCTCGATGCGTTGCTCGCGGCCCGCACGTGGGGCGCGGTAAACATGGATCTCGTGGTCGCAGCCGCCCAAGCGACTTACCCGCGCAGCCTCGGCTATTACGCTGCATATTACGAAACGCTCAATTTTGCGTTCGACGAACGCGCGCGACTCGGTCTCGCGCGTTACGTCGAAGAATTACACGCGCTCGAAGCGATCCCGCACCTTCCGAGCGTCGAACCGGAGGCCTGCGTTGTCCCTAAGTAATCTCATCGAGAAAGCCGCCCTGGGCGGTCGCTTGACGCGCGAAGAAGGCGTACGGCTCTATGAAGAAGCGCCGCTGCACGAGCTGGGAGCGGCCGCGCATCACCGGCGCATGATGCTCTATCCGACGCTCGACGTCACCTACGTCATCGATACGACGATCAATTACACGAACGTCTGCAACGTGCACTGTACCTTTTGCGCATTCTTCCGCCCCGAGAAACACGGCGAAGGCTACACGATGTCGCATGACGAGGTCTTGAGCCGCGTTAAGTTCGCGGCCGATCAAGGCGCCTCGCAAATTATGATTCAAGGCGGCGTTAATCCCGAATTACGGCTCGAGTGGTTCGAGCGTTTATTCCGGCGCGTCGCTTCGGAGTATCCGAACGTCGACATCCATTCGCTCTCCGTCTCGGAGATCAACGGCCTGAGCAAGGTCGAAGGGATGACGCCGAGCGAGATTCTCGTGCGCCTCAAAGCGGCCGGCCTCAAATCGCTGCCGGGGGCCGGCGCCGAGGTGCTCGTCGAACGCGTGCGCCAGCGCATCAGCGCGCGCAAAATTACGCCCGACGCTTGGCTCGGCATCATGCGGGACGCGCAAGTACTCGGCATGCCGACCACGGCTACGATGATGTTCGGTTCCGTCGAAACGGTCGCCGAACGGATCGAGCACCTCGACGTGATGCGCTCGCTACAAGACGAGACGGGTGGCTTCACGGCGTTCATCCCGTGGTATTACGTGCCGTACAAGACGCCGCGCGGCGGCCAAGAATCGACGGGGCTCGATTACTTACGCGTGCTCGCAGTCTCGCGGCTCTATCTCGACAATTTTCCGCACCTGCAAGCCTCGTGGTTGACCCCCGGGCTCAAGATGGGTCAGCTCGCGCTCTTGTACGGCTGCGACGATATGGGCGGCACGATCTTGGAAGAACGCGTCGTCACGCTCGCCGGGTCGACGAACGAGGCGACGCGCGTTCAACTGGAAGGCGCTATCAGCGGTGCCGGATTCCGGCCCGTCGTCCGGGATACATACTGGAACCTGCGGCCGGAAATGACGTTAGCGACGGCGAGCTAGTCGGCGGTTCGCCCGTGCCGAGCGCGAGCTTCGCGAGCTCCTTGCGCCCGATACAGCCGAGCTTCTCTTCTAAGAGCCGCAGCTGCGTGCGGACCATGGTCGCGGCGAGTTCGAGCCGGCGAACCATTTCGGCGAATGGATAGCCGCCCGCAACGAGCCGCAGCATTTCGGTTTCCGCCGGAGTAAGGTGAAACCGCTGCGCGATTTGCGCGAGGCGCCGTCGCAGTAACGTCCGTTCGGTAAAGACGGTATAGAACGAACCGGCGGGGCCCGTCGTGCGCACGATGCGCAGCGCGAATTCGGTGCCCACGAGGCCGGTCGCGATCGGGCGTCGCGTAAAATCGTGCGTGCGAATGATTTCTTCGACTTCGGCTGCGATGGGAGCCGCGAGCTTCTCGCCCTGGCCCTCAACGAGCGAATCGCGGGCCGTGCCGCGGAGCAGCACGTGAAGGCCGGCGTCGAGCACGTCGACGCGTCGAAGGAACGCAATCTCTGGAAGCTGGGTGCTCATGCTCTGTAGTTCGGTCCGCCACTTCTGAAGTTCTCTGTTGCGCGGGGCTCGTAGCGAACGTGTAATCCGCTTCACGCCCCCTATTCACTACCTCGAAAGTGAGGGGTGATACACGTCACACTCCGCCTATGCGCGCCGATTGACGGACCGAAACTTAGGCGACTTCTCGAATCGTAGCCGCGGCGAGCACTTCGTCCGCCGTTTCGTCGTAGAGCGCGACGAGTTGGCCCGGTGCCACGGCGCGCTCGGGCCGTTCGAAGGCGACGTGCAGGCTGCCGTCGCGTGTCACCTCAGCGCGGGCGTAGCCGAGCGGCGAACGGTAGCGCGTCATCGCGCGGACGCGCACGGGTTCCGCGAAACGGTCGGGCCGAATGAGGTTGACGGCATCCGCGATCAGGGCGTTCGAGAGCAGTTCCGT
>CAXTIY010000407.1:0-3108 GCA_964244215.1 uncultured bacterium | reverse complement strand
GAAGCGATCGTCGCTAAAGCCGCCGCCATGCGCGACAGTCAAGTCAAACAGGCTGCGTACACGGCGGACGTCGAGAAAGCCAAAGCGGAATCGGCGCAAGCGGGTCCACTCGCCGAAGCGCAAGCGCGGCAAGAAGTGATCATCCAAGAGACGCGCATTCAACAACTCGAAGCGGCGCGCAAAGAACAAGAACTCGAAGTCAGCATTCGTAAGCCGGCCGACGCCGCGGCATATCAAACGCGAACCGTCGCCGCAGGGCAGCGCGACGCCGACATTGCGGCTGCCGAGGCGCGCGCGAAGCAAGTCGAACTCAACGCGACCGCCCAAGCCGCCTCGACGCGACTCATCGGCGAGGCCGATGCCGCCGCGATTCAAGCCAAAGGCAACGCCGAGGCATCGATCACGAAAAACCGTCTCCTGGCCGAGGCCGAAGGCTTGCAAGCGCGGGCTAAAGCGCTTGCGGAGAATCAGGAAGCAGTGATCGGGCAGCAGCTCGCCGATAAATGGCCCGCGATCGTGGAAGCTTCCGCAAAGGCGTTCGGCAACATCGATCAGCTCGTCGTCCTCAACGGTGCCGACGGCATTACCGACATCCTTACCAAAGTCGTCGCGCAAGGCGCCACCGGTATCGCGACGGCACGCGCGTTAATCGACAAAGCGTCCGGTAAGAGCGCCCGCGCCGATGTTGCGGCGAGTAACGGCGAGCGCCGGCCGTGAGCCTGTGGGCCCGGCTGCGCGGTATCGTGCAACAGCGGATGAGCGTCGCACTCGATAAAGCGGAAGATCCGATCGCGGCGTTCGAACTCGCGTATGCCGCGCAGATCCGGGCGCACGAGCAGGCGAAGCGCGGTATCGCCGATGTCCTCACGAGCGAGAAGCGCCTCGAAATGGAAGTGCGCTCGCTCAGCGCCAATGCGGAACGCGCCTTCGAAGCCGCGGGCGAAGCCGCGCAACTCGGAGACGATACCAAAGCGCGCTCGCTCTTAGAGCGTGAGGCGTTTCTCGCGGCGCAGCGCGACCGGCTCTTAAACGAAGTCGCCGACGTACGTTCGCAACGTAAGACGCTCGAAGCGACGACCGAAATTTTGCGGCGCCGGCTCGAAGCGATGCGCACCGAACGGCTCGCGCTGCAAGCACGCTTTGCGACGGCGAAGGCGACGATCCGCGCGACCGAGCACGTGACCGGTCTTTCGCGCGAAATGAGCGACGTCGCTCGCCTCATCGAAGGTGCGCGCGAAGAATCGCTCGGCGTTCAAGCGCGAGCCGCCGCGCTCGCGGATATCGCGGGTACCGCCGGGAGCGCACTCGGGACGTCCAGCAGCGCGGCGATCGAGAGCCGCCTGGCAGCGCTCAAGGCCCGGGCTTCGTTACCCGCTCTGCGCGACGACGAGTCGTAGCGGACGCCCGGACGGGCGCCCGATTACATCGGCGGAACGGTCCCTTTTTCGCCGGCCGCCACGAAGAGCGCCGTCAAAGCGCCCGACTGCGAGCCGGCAACCATGAAAACGTGCGCGCCGTTCGTTAATAGCGCGGGCGTACCGGATGCTACGCGAACGATCGGCGCGTTCGGCGGGATCGCGATGCGCTTCGTGCCGCCCTTGTAGTTAACGGTTACGGTGCGCGTGGCGCCCGTTTCGATGTGCGAGACGGTCGCGTTCGTCATCGACGACATACGCGGCGCCGCAACCGTACCGTTGGTCATCGCGGAGGGTTTGCCGGCCGAAGGTAAATCCCAAGCGTAGTCGCCTTCACCCGTGCCGCGCATCGAATCCGGAAATACCACGACTTCGAGCGCGCGGGCGGTTCCACCGACCGGAGCGTTCGCCGTTCCGATGAACGTGCCGGTCTTTATATCCTCCGAGCTTCCAGGCAAGATGCCCGCGATTCTCGTCTTCGGCGTTACGCGCACGGAGACGCGACCCTTTGCCGTATCTACCACGAGTGTGTTCGCTTTATAAGAAACGATCGTACCGCGCACGTGCTGCGGAGCGGCAGCGGCGGCCGAAACCGCCGCCGAGGCGTTGACGGTGAAAGCGGCGGCGGCGCCGAGCATGAGAACGTTATGCTGTTGCACGAGACCCGTAAGGTCGATCCTCGCCGAAAGGATGCACCGAAGCGCGCTTAGAGAACGCGCGACGATTAACGTGCCGATTAGCGGCCTTAATGATGGCATAACGTCGAGAGGATTTAATCTCGTGGGATTTTATTCACTCGCAACCGGTCGGATTACGCGACCGCGTCCAGAAAGAAGCCTTCGTGACGTTACGACCTCTTTGCGAGAGTCGCGTTCTACGTGCCGTACTGTGCGGCGCTCTGCTGTTGCCCGTAGCCGGCCTCCGCGGCACGCCCGTCGCGGCTGCGGCCGCTGCGGCGGCGAGCCTAACCGGCCTCGTTACCGACGTCGGAGGAAAGCCGCTCGGCGGCGTACGCGTCACGGTCTCCGGAGCAAACGTATCGCGCTCGCTGCGAACCGGCCCGGATGGCCGGTTTACGATCGCACTCGCGCCCGGCACGTATAGCGTCAGCGCTTCGTCGAACGGTTTCGAATCGGCGCGCACCGACGACGTCGCGGTTGTGGACGGTCAAAGCGCGAACGTCGATCTCACGCTAGCGAACGTGACGCTGCAGACGATCGGACGCACCAGTAGAAACCGCTCGACCTCGATCAATACGACGACGGCCGCGCAGACGTTCGTGTCGAGCCAAACGTTCGTCGATCAGGGGCAGGGCCAAGTCGTTAACGTTCTCGATCAGATTCCCGGCGTCGAGATCAATCGTAATTCTTCGAACGCTCCGGGCGCGAATACGTCCATTTCCATTCGCGGCGCGCAGCCCTACGAATCGCAGGTGTTGATCGACGGCCATCCGGTCGTATCGTCGGCGAACGGCGCGTACGGCTTCAACGGCACGTTCATCAATTCGCTTTTGCTCGGCGACGTCGAGATCAACAAAGGCCCCGGCAACCTTCCCAATACGATCGAAGATGCCGTCGGCGGTACGCTCAACTTCAAAACGCCGACGATCACCGGCGGACCGACGCTCGATGCTTTGGCTGGATACGATTCATTTAACGGGACGACGTACGCGTTTCGCGCTTCGGATACGTTC
>CAXTIY010000406.1:0-3115 GCA_964244215.1 uncultured bacterium | reverse complement strand
TTGCTGCGGTCGGCCCGATGACGGCTGCAGTAGCGGGCGGCTGCGTAAATTCCGAGCACGGCTGCGTGAGGGCGAGCGGGTTGTCGAGCTGCGCCCGGTCGAAAATCAGCTCGAACTCGTTAGTCTGGCCGTTGCCGTTGATGTTGCTGTTGGTATTCAAGCTGACGAGCGACGGACTGAGCGGCACGGGCAACGGCGTCAAACCGTTGGAGCCTGTCGTTAACTTGTATTGGATCAAGATCGGAGAGACCGTAGCTGCCGCGCTGAACGGGCTCGTCCCGATATTGAACGAGTAGCTGTAGCTCTTATACGAATTCGTCGCCGGATTCGGAAGCGGGACGCCTTGGCCGCAGGTATCGATGACGACCTGATAATCGTAGGTCGAAAATGCTAGCGCCCCGTTGACGCGGAACTTTAGATCGATATGACCGGCGAGATTGCCATTGCCGCCTTCTGAAGTCGGCGAAGGCGTGATTTGGCGGCCGCAGGCGACGACGAGTAGTATGGCGGCGGCGAACGTTCCGATTGCGGCGCGACGAAGCATACTCGGCCCACTCCTTCCATTCGTCGTCGCGGCACTCGGAGCGCTCGCGATGGCGCTCGCGTTCCCGAAAACGAACGCGGTCATTCTCGCTCCGATCGGAACGATCGGGCTGTTTTGGGCTTGGTTTGGGGTCTCGCCGAAGCGCGCCTTCTGGGTCGGGTGGCTCGCCGGATCGATCTACTTCTACATCAATTTCGCCTGGTTTTCGGAAACCGCGGGCTCGCTCATCGCACCCTTCGGATTCACGCTGGCCCTGGCGCCCGCGCTCGTCGAGGCGCTGATCGGATTCGGGATCGCGGGCTTTCTCGTCGCGACGATCGCGCGTACGCTATTTAGTGACCGCGCCGCACGCGCGAGCGTACCGCTCGGCGCGGCGGCGATCTTCGCTGCGGTCGAGTGGCTGCGCTGTGAAGGCATGGGAGAGCTCGGTGTGCCCTTGGCGAGCCTCGGCTATACGCAGGCGAATTCGCCGGCCGCCCCCGTTGCCGCGTTTGCCGGAACGTACGGCTTAACGTTCCTGGTCTGTCTTTCCGGCGCATACGTCGCCTATGCGATTCGACTGCGCACCATGCGCGGCGCGGCGGTCGATGCGGCGCTCGCGCTCGTCTTCGTCGCGGCGTGCGCCGCTTTCTGCGCGGCCTTCGCACCCGCGAAGCACGCCGCGGCGCCGACGGTGCGCGTGGCGGCGGTGCAAGGCAACATCGCGCAGACGCTCAAGTTTCGTCCCGAATCGTTTTGGCCGACCGTGCGCCGATACGAAACGCTGACGCTACGTGCGGCCGCTTCGCACCCGCAACTGATCGTATGGCCGGAAACGGTTATTCCGGTCGCGATGAATCGCGACGCCGCGTTCGCGAAGCGATTCGCTGCCCTAGCCAAGCACGTCCATGCCGAACTCGTGGTCGGCACGCTCGCCGTCGAACCGCAAGGCGACTACAACGTGCTCTACATCTTCGCGCCGAACGGCACGCTCGAGCGGGTCTATCGCAAACGTCAGCTCATTCCGTTTGCCGAGCATCTGCCGTTCGCGCCGCTGTTCGGCTGGATACCGTGGACGAAGAACGTCTCGAATTTCTTGGAAGGCTCGGGGAACGGCATCTTTTCCGTCGGCGCCCTTCACATCGACCCGATGATCTGCTGGGAATCGGATTTCAGCGGTATCGTGCGCGGCGATATTCGGGCCGGTGCGACGGCGCTCGCCATGGCGACGGACGACGCTTGGTTCGGGACGACGGCGGGCCCCTATATGCACGCGCAGATCGCGCAACTGCGCGCCCTCGAAACCGGCCGCTGGATCGTTCGCGCGGCTTCGACCGGAATCAGCGGCGTCATCGCACCCAACGGCCGATATACGCATGCGAGCGCCCTCGGTACGGCGACGGTCGTTACGGGCCTCATCGGCCCACCCGTTTCGACCCCGTACGTCTCGATCGGCGGCGGTGCGTTCGCGGCGTTCTTCGGGGCGCTGTATCTCGCGGTGTTCGCGTGGGGCCGGCGCTTCGATGCACGAACGCTACGCGGGTGAAGAAGCCGCTCATCATCACCGCGGTCGCGGCCCTGGTTCTCGCGGTGACGGTCGGCATCTATCGCGCGGGCGAGCACGAGCTGCCGGCGCCCAATACGAATGCCGATATCGTCTTCCACGGCGGAACGGCCGACGGTCGCCGCATCGCGACGAAATCGTGGTCTGCAAATTACGATCGTGTCGTGAGCAATGCCGACCAAACGATGCTCGTGGTCGACGGCGTACACGACGGAGTGATCGACAAGAAAGGCAAACCGTATCTACGCGTGAGCGCGCAACACGTCACCGTCAACACGATCTCGCACGACATGATCATCACGGGCCCGCTGCACGTAGAAACGATCGGGCACGACCCGGCGCGCTCGTTCGATACGGACGGCGCGAGTTGGAACGACGGAATGCAGTTATTGACCTTACCGAAACGCGTTACGGTACATACGAAGGACGATCCGCCGGTCGTCTTCTCGAGCGCGACCTTCAATATAAAAACGGGCGAAATCGTGATGAACGATTTCGCCGGAAAAATTCGCTAAATGAATTCAACTGCGTTGAAGCCGTTCGCGATTCCGGTAGCCGAACACGAACGCTTTTGCGAGTCGGGCAAGGCCCGAGCGGCTCCTAGGTCTTCGTGTCGCTTTTCGTCGATTTGGCGGCGGCGGCGTTTTCCGCTAAAGTCTTCTTCGCCTCGGCGATCAATTGTTTAACTTTTTGGCCACCCTTGTGTCCAATCTCCTCATAGAAATCGGAGCCATACTTATCTTTGACGACACGTCCGCCTTTTTGGCCGATCGCCTCGTAGAACTGCGCGCCGTGACGCTCGCGCGTCGCTTGACCACCTTTGCGACCGATCGTTTCGTAAAAGCTCGGACCGTAACGTTCTCGCACGGTATCGCCGCCTTTTTTACCGGCTTCGCGAACCGACATTTCGCCACTTGTCGGTTTGTCTTGCGGCGCGTCTTTCGAAGGCTAGTCGGCCATTGGATACCCCTTGGCACGGGCGGCAAAATGTGCTACTAGCGTGCAAGTTGTTCGTACCCGAGGCAACT
>CAXTIY010000405.1:0-3125 GCA_964244215.1 uncultured bacterium | reverse complement strand
GTATTCACGCCACGTATTGCGACCCGCACGCTTCGCTTCGTAGAGGGCGAGGTCGGCCGACTTGTAGAGTTCGGTTTGCGTCGTGCCATGTCGCGGAAAAATTGAAAAGCCGACGCTGACGCTCGCTTGTATATAGCTGCCCTCATACTCGATCTTCGTGTCGAAAGCCGCGACGATTCGATCGCAGATCTGTTTGTTCTCGGCCTCATCTTGGGCGTCGGTCAGGATGATGGCGAATTCGTCCCCGCCCATCCGCGACACGCAATCCACCTTGCGAACGACACCGCGCAAACGTCGGGCCGTTTCGACCAAGAGCGCGTCACCCGCATCGTGGCCGAGCGTATCGTTGATCGCTTTGAAGCGGTCCAAATCAACGATCAACAGCGAAAGCGGCGCGGCGTCGGCGGTGCCCAGCAGCCGATCGATCGTCTCGGCGAACATGCGCCGGTTCGGAAGATCGGTGAGCGGATCGCGATACGCAATGTGCTCGAGCTGGCTTTTGCTTTCGCCCAAAGCTGCGGCCAGCGTTTGCAGCTCGGCGGTACGCTCGGAAACCTGTCGTTCGAGATCGCGTTCGTGACGGCGCAAATAGGCCGTCCGGAATTGCACGAAGCCGATCAGTAGCGCGAGTGCGAGAGCGGCCTCTGCTAGCCTAAATGCGATCGTCTGATGCCAAGCCGGAACGACCCGAATCGGCACGGATCGTATGGAATTACTCCAAGCGCCGTTTCTATTGGACCCCCGCAGTTCGAGCCGGTACGTACCCGGCGGAAGGTTCGTGTAGGGAGCGAGCCGCCGACTCGAATCGGTCTCGATCCAGTCGTCGTCGAAGCCCAGGAGCCGATACTGATAACGGTTCTGTTCGGGTGCCGAGAAGTCGAGCGCCGCAAACTCGACGGCGAGGCTGTTCGCTTCTGGCGAGATGACGACGGGGAGCGCTTGGCCCGCTTCATCGAGGGGACCGCGCCCGATCGATTTGCCACCGACTTGAATATCGGTAACGACGACCGGTGCATCGTAGGTCCAACCGCGTACGAGTGCCGGCCGAACGAGCGTCAATCCGCGGGTCGAACCGAAGAGGAGATCGCCACTCGTAAGCCTCGCCCCCGCGCCGACGAAGTAGCTGGTCAACTCGACGCCGTCGGCGCGATGCAACGCGCGAACGCTCAGGCGCTCGGGATCGATCACGGCGAGCCCTTCGTCCGTTGCCGCCCAGATTTCGCTCCTGCCATGGGCGAGCATCGAATCGACGTTTACGTTCGGCATGCCTTGCGCGGCGGACAGCTGCACGAACCGCCGCTTCGCGCCGGGCACGGGCTGCTGCAGGATTTGGATTCCTTCGCCGAACGTGCCGATCCACAATCGGCCCCGCCGATCCGTCAGCAGCGACGCGATGACGCCGCCTGCAAGTCGTTCGCCGTTCGGGCCGTCGGCCGCGATCGGTTCGGTCTTCCCGCTCCCAATATTAAGCAGATTGAGCCCGTTGACCGTGCCGATCCAGATGTGGCCGCTCGAAGCCGGAGCAATAACGGTGACTCGATCGTCCGTTAGGCCGGCGTGCTGAACGCGGCGTGGTCGTCTTGCGGACGAGTCGCCCCGCAGATCGAGCCGCCAAATCCCAGCCCCCTCGGTTCCGATCCAAAGCGTGCGGCCGACAATTTTTAGCGCGAAGATATCGTCGTGCTCGAGACCCGGTAGCGAGATTCTCCGCAGCCCGCTGCCACCCGGGCCGACCCGATACAGTCCACGATCGGTGCCGATAAACATCGGGCCGCCAGGCTCTCCGGCGAGCGCCCGAACTTCCGCATCGGGTAACGCCGTATTCGGATGTAGCCGGTCGGGAGGTAATGACCGCACTCGGCCGCGGCGCGAGTCGATAATTTCGACGCCGCCGTCTCTGAACCCGAGCCAAGCTCGATCCGATCGGCTGAATATCGCGGTAACTTCCGCACTCGTTAGGGTCGCGGATTGCTGCGAGCTCACGACGATCGTCGAGATGCCGATTTGATGCGGGTCGGTGCGGCGCAAACCGCTCAGCGTTCCGACCCACGTCAATCCGGCACGGTCGCAGTAGATCGCAAATACCGAATCCTCCGGCAGGCTCGTCGGAACGGCCGGATCGTTATGCATCCAACGCAGGCGGTCGGTGGACATGTCGACGGAGATCACCCCGTGATTGAATGTCGCAAACCAAAGCTCGCCGCTACGGACCTCGTTAATCGCTCGCACGTCCGCGGCTGCAAGTAACGATGCTGCTTCGCTCGTTCCAGGCGGGCGAAAGGGATCGGCCTGCCGGCGATCCGCCGCAACGACATACACGCCGTGGCGCCGCGTGCCGACCCAAAGCCGGTGCCGGCTGTCCTCGAACAACGCCGATGGAAGCGGCCGTTGCCCGTCGCCGCCGGCCAGCGGAACGACGACGAATTCACTCGCGTCGGGATCGCGGCGTGCGAGGCCGGCGTGCGTTGCGACCCAGAGGGTCCCGCGATAATCGCGCAAGACGGCGAGAACGAAATTGTCCGGAAGCGAACCGCCCGCGCGGACGTCGTGCCGAAAATGCTCGAACGTGCCGGTTCGATCGATGCGATGATCGAGGCCGCCGGCGGTTCCGATCCATAAGCCGTCCGCACCATCGTCGGCTAAAGAAGAGACGGAGTTCGCGCTAAGCCCGGCCCGTCCGGCCGAATACGTTACGAAGCGGTCGCCCGCGGCCTCGTACCTCGAGAGGCCGCCTGAGTTTGTTCCGATCCAGAGCCGGCCTTTATGGTCGTCGTGCAACACGTTGACCCAGCCGGGAACCTGGGCGCCCGGCGTGTAGGAATGAAAGCGGTAGCCGTCCCAACGCGACAGGCCGCTTTGGCCACCGACCCAGAGATAACCATCGCGGTCCTGGGTGAGCGCCGTAACGGTACCCCCGGGCACTTCTCCGACGCTGCGAAAGATGGTCGTGCTCAGAGCCGTCCAGTCACCAGCACCCGCAGCGAGTGCGGGACAGGCGAGACCAAAGGCGAGCAGCGCGGCCCAAAGAGAGATCCAGGGCATGTTGATAAGGCGCTGCCGCGCGTTCGTCATACGATTAGTATCGGCACGAAAAAAGCGAACCGGCATGCTCGCCCGCCGGGAAC
>CAXTIY010000404.1:0-3134 GCA_964244215.1 uncultured bacterium | reverse complement strand
CCGCCTTTACGCCCCCGGGCTCGGAGCGGCGCTCGGCCCGAGTTTCGGCTTCGGCCGCGCGCTCGTGCAAGGCTTATTCTACGCGCCGCTCGTGGTCGCCGAGTGCCTCGCCGGCCTCGACTTCGCGGCGGCGCTCTTTGCGGAACTCGGCTTCTCCGTCGATCCGCATCCCGGAGCCGAGCGGCGCGATATCGTGCAGGCGATTCGCCTCGGGTCGCCCGAGCGACTCGTGACCTTCGCGCGCGGCTTGCAACGCGCGATGCCGCTCAACGCGCGCTTCGCGCCGGAGCCGGGAGCGGTGCCCGGCTACCGGGACCCGGTCGTGATGTCCGGCGGCGCTTTTACGAGCGGTGCGACCCTGGAACTCTCGTGCGACGCGCCGCTGCGGCCGCCGTTCGAGCTGTACCTCCAGGGCGGAACGAGTAAGCACCACGCGGCTTTAGGCGCGCTCTTTGCCGCCGATGCACTCTATAGAAGCAATGAAGGCTAAAAACCGGGAGTCCCTAAATTAGGGGAGGAGGAAGATGAGCGAAACAGACAAGGCTGCAGTCAAGAACGATGTCTATCGTCGTCGTTTCGTGCGTGTCGGCGTCGCAACGGCGGTGAAATACACGCTCGAAGGCGAGGACGGTGTAACCAAACTCGGCGATTCGAACGATCTCGGCGGCGGCGGCATTCGTCTCAAAACGGCCGACGATATCGCGTTCGGCGCCGTACTGCTCATGCGCTTTCCCCTGCCCGTGAGCGGTCGCGAAGTCGCGGCCCGCGGACGCATCGTGCTCTCATTTTACAATGCCGAAACGAAGCAGTTCAACCACGGCGTCGCGTTCACGCAGATCGATCCCAAGGACCAGGAAGAGATCGTGCGCTACGTCGCGGCCGAAGTGCAGCGCATCGCGAAAGAAGACGACGCCACGTAACTCGGTACCGAGCGTCGCCGCCGCTTATTTGGAGCGGGTGTGGCCGCTTCCCATGAAGCCGAAGAAGAAATAGCGATTACCGTCGCTCGTCTCGAGCACGATTCGCGTATCCTCGATCGTGGCGGCCTTGATGCTCTTCCCGACGAGGGTGTCGAGAATCGACTGCGTCTGTTCGAATTCCGCTTCCCGTAGGGCATCCGGGTCGACGTCCTGCAGCGAATCCGTATCGACTTCGAGGAGCGTCAACAGTTCGTCGAGCGAGCCATGATCCTTGGAATCGATCCCGATGACGGTCACCTCTTTCGTGCACCCCTTTGCGGGAGTGGCTGGCGAGCCTCCTTCACCGGGGAACTTTCTATCGCCTGGGGTAACGTCTCGCAGAAATGTACATCCTCGAAGTGTTGAACGGGCCGCTCGATGGAAAAACATGGGCGTTCGAGCGCGAGATTACGATCGGGCGCGACGATTCCGTCGCCCTCGCTTGTATCACGCTCGATCGGTATATCTCGCGTAAGCACGCGCTGTTGCGGGCTGAGGGAACCTCGCTCGTGCTCGCCGACCTCGCGAGCCGCAACGGCACGCGTCTGGACGGTCGTGCCGTGACGGAAACGCCGCTCGAACCTGGAGAACGCTTTATCGTCGGTCGCACGCTCTTGCGCGTGATGCACGCGTAACGTGCAAACCGTACGGACTCCGGCCTCCGCGCGCGCCATCGCACGCACGCTCAAGCGTCCGGTCGGCCTCGTGCCGACGATGGGAGCCTTACACGCCGGTCATTTGGCGCTCGTGCGGCGCGCGCGTGCGGAAAATGCGTCGGTCGTCGCGTCGCTCTTCGTGAACCCGTTGCAATTCGGGCCGCACGACGATTTCGAACGCTATCCGCGCGATTACGAGCGGGATACCGAGGCCCTGGCAGCTGCGGGCGTCGACTTGCTCTATGCGCCGGACGTGCCGCACATGTATCCGCCGGGGTTCGACTCGGCGCTCGACCCGGGCGCCCGCGGCGCAGCTTTCGAAGGGGCGAGCCGGCCGGGACACTTCCGCGGCGTCGCGACGGTCGTCGCGAAACTGCTCCATGCCATCGAGCCGACGTCGCTGTATCTTGGCCAAAAAGACGTTCAGCAAGCGATCGTCGTGCGCGGTTTCGTGCGCGATCTCGATTTCGCGACCAACGTCGTCGTGGTGCCGACCGTCCGCGAGCCGGACGGGCTCGCGCTCTCGAGCCGCAACGTCTATCTAACCGCCGAGCAGCGGAGCGCCGCTCCGAGCCTGCATCGCGCTCTCGAAGCGATCGCGCGAGCCGTAACGGCCGGTGAGACGAACGTCGCTCGAGCGCTGCGAGCGGGTGTCGGCCTGCTCGAAGCGCCGCTTGGTTGGGACTATCTCGCGCTCGTCGATCCGTTGCATTTCGCGCCGTGCGAACCCGTCGTTCGGCCGGCAATTGCGCTCGGCGCAGCGTGGGCCGGCGGACTTCGGCTTCTCGATAATCAGCTGATCCCGGATATGATGGGCGTCGTTCCCATTCTCACGCCACCTCGTCTCACGATCGGCACCGGTCGCTTGGCATGAGCCGCATCCTGCTTGGGGTGGCGGGCGGCATCGCCGCCTACAAAGCGGCCGCCCTTTGCAGCGCGCTCGTTCAACGGGGCGCTACGGTCGACGTGGTGATGACCGAGGGCGCGGAACGTTTTATCGGGCCCCTCACGTTCGCCGCGCTCACGCAGCGGCCGGTGTATACGTCGCTGTGGGATGCGCCCGAAACGATCCCGCATATCGCCCTCGCGCGAAGCGCGGAGGTGGTCGCGATCGTACCGGCGACGGCGAACGTGCTCGCGAAGCTCGCGCTCGGTCTCGCGGACGACCTGCTCACGAATATCGCGCTTGCGACCCGCAGTCCCATGGTCGTCGCCCCCGCCATGAACGCGGCGATGTACGAGCATCCGGCGACGCAAGAACATCTCGCCACGCTCGAAGCGCGCGGGATCGCCGTCGTGCGGCCGGGGTCCGGCTTTCTCGCCGAGCGGGAGCACGGTATCGGCCGGCTCGCGGACCAAGAAGCCTTGCTCGCAGGTATCGACGGTGCGCTCGCGCGGGGACGGGAGCTTGCGGGTCAGCGGATCGTCATCACCGCGGGCCCGACGCGCGAGGCGATCGATCCGGTGCGCTTCCTTTCCAACGCCTCGACGGGCACGATGGGCATCGAACTCGCGCGCG
>CAXTIY010000403.1:0-3137 GCA_964244215.1 uncultured bacterium | reverse complement strand
TCGACATGCTGATGGTCTGTCATCATCTCGATCCGAAGATTCCCGAAGACGTGGCGTTTGCCGATTCGCGTATTCGCGGCGAGACGATCGCGGCCGAAGATATATTGCACGACCTCGGCGCCCTCAGCATGATTTCGTCCGATTCGCAAGCCATGGGGCGCGTCGCCGAAGTCATCACGCGCACGTGGCAAACGGCGCACAAAATGAAAATGCAACGCGGCGCTTTACCGGAAGAGCGGCCCGGTAGCGATAACGAGCGCGTGAAGCGCTATGTGGCGAAGTACACGATCAACCCGGCAATCGCGCATGGTATCTCGCACGTCGTCGGCTCGCTCGAAGTCGGCAAACTCGCCGATCTCGTTATTTGGCAACCGGCCTTCTTCGGATATCGGCCCGAGATCGTGATCAAGGGCGGTGCGATCGCGTGGGCCGCGATGGGCGATCCCGCGGCATCGATTCCGACGCCGCAACCCGTACGCATGCTGCCGATGTGGGGCACGCTCGGCCGCGCCCCGGCACGCACCGCGCTTACCTTCGTTTCTGCACTTTCGCTCGCGTCGGGAATCGCGCAGATGCGGGGCGGGGAACGCGAACTCGTTGCCGTGCGCAACACGCGCGCGCTCGGCAAAGCCGACATGATACGCAATACCGCGCTACCGCGAATCGAAGTCGATCCGAGCACGTACGAAGTCCGCGCCGACGGGGCATTGTTGACGTCCGAACCGCTCTCCGAATTGCCGCTCGCACAACGCTATGCGCTCTTCTGAATCGTTGCATCTCGTCACGGCGCCGCTCGGCAACCTCGCCGAGTACGACGTTTGCAATCGCCGGATCGAACGCATCGTAACGGGTAGCGACGATCTCGCCAAACGCATCTTACGCTTCGCGACGAGCCGCGGCGATATCGGGTTACGCTACGCTGCGGGCACGACGCCGGCTCGCGGCGACGTGATATACGCCGACGCGGAACTCGTCATCGCGCTCGACGTCGCGGCGGACGACGTGCTCGTGTGCCGCCCGCATTCGATCGCGCAGGCGCTCGGCATCGCGCACGCGCTCGGTAATCGGCATCTGCCGATGCAGATCGACGGCGAAGAACTCGTGGTTCGTTACGACCGGCTAGTCGAAGATCTCTTCGTCGCAGAAGGCGTCGCCTACGCGCGCGAATCGCGCACGCTCGGCGCGCCGTTTCGCCACGCGCATGCCCCGCACGGCCACGCATGAGGGACGCCCTACCGGCGCTGCTGCAATTCGCCGACAGCGCCTTTCCGAGCGGCGCGTTCTCGCATTCGTTCGGGCTCGAGACGGCGCTCGCCGAGGGGCGCGTGTACGACGAAGCGTCGCTCGAAACGTGGTTGCGCTCGTATCTGCGCGACGGATTTGCGACGCTCGAGGGGGCCGCGCTGATGTTCGTCGTGCGCGACGGCACGGATCCGCTGGAATTAGACGATGTCGTAACGGCTGCGACGCAAGCGCCCGAAGTGCGCGCCGCGAACGGCCGGATCGCGCGCGCCGTACTCGACACGTTCGCCGCGGCCGGCATCGCCGGTCCCGCACTCGAGGGCTACGCAGCGGCGCTCGCGAGCGGTACGGCGAGCGGCGTTCCGAGCATCGCCTTCGCACTCGGGTACGTAACGCTCGGCGTAGCTTGGGAGCAGGCGTTCACCGCGTGCGCCTCATCGATGCTCGCTGCGCTCGCGGCGGTCGCGACGCGCGCGCTGCCGCTCGGGCAACGTGCGACCGCGCGAGTTTTGTGGCATTTGCGCGGAGCGCTCGGCGAAGCAGCCCTTGCGGCCGCGGCGATTGCGACCCCGGACGATCTTTGCATGCAAGCTTTCGAGCCGGAAATCGATGCGCTATGCCACCGCCTGCTCGACGGCCGGCTCTTCGCATCGTGAACGCCGTGCGAATCGGTATCGGTGGGCCCGTCGGCGCGGGCAAAACCGCACTCTTAGAACGGCTCGCGCGCGGCCTCTATCCGCGCATTAACCTCGCGGCGGTAACGAACGATATCTACACCAAAGAAGACGCGCTCATTCTCGTGCGCAGCGGATGTCTACCGCCCGATCGCATCGTCGGCGTCGAGACGGGCGGCTGTCCGCACACCGCGATTCGCGAAGACGCCTCGATGAACTTGGCCGCGATCGCCGAGCTCGAAGCGCGGTTCCCGGGGCTCGCGCTCGTTTTCATCGAGAGCGGCGGCGACAATCTCGCAGCGACGTTTAGTCCCGATCTCGCCGACGTTACGATTTACGTGATCGACGTCGCCGGCGGCGACAAGATTCCGGCGAAGGGCGGCCCCGGCATCATGCGCGCCGATCTCCTAATCATTAATAAAATAGATCTCGCTCCGTACGTCGGCGCGAGTTTAGAACGCATGCGCCGCGATGCTACGGCGGCGCGGAACGGCAAACCGTTTCTCTTCACCGACATGCGCGCCGGAACCGGAGTCGATGAGGTGTTGCGCTTCGTCGAGCGCGCGGCGTTACTCGACGCGACGGCGCCGTAACGATAACCGGTAGCCTGCACGTCGTGGCGTCGCGGCGCGACGAACGCACGATCGTCGATACGTTGCGTCAGGAGGGCCTCGCGCGCTGCAGCCGTCCCTTCGCCTTGCCGAGCGGCGGAGCACGGCTCGTTACGGCGCAACTGGGTCCCGGCTACGTACGGGGCGACCGATTCACGTGCGCCGGCAGCGTCGGCGCGCGGGCCGAACTCGCGATTACTCCGCAAGCCGCGACGCGAGCACTTGGGCGGGGCGATGAGTCCGTCGCAACGGCGCAGTGGCGCGTCGGCGCGGGCGGAACGCTGCGTTTGCTCGGCGAGCCGCTCGTCGTCTATGCCGGGGCGCGCCATCGCACCTCGACCGACGTCGAACTCGAGTGCGGCGCGACGTTCGTCTACCTCGACGTCGTCGTTTCGGACACGACGTTCGACCGGATCGCGACGCGCCTACGCGTGCGGATGGCCGGGCGATTGCTGCTGCACGACGCGCTCGTGCTCGCTCCGGATCGCTTTGCGGGCGCCGTCGGTAGCGCGTTCGTCGTTCGGCCTGAGTGTGCGGCGGATACGAACGATTCGCTCGCAGCGGCGGCCGATGCGACAGCCCGCAAAGCGAGTGAGCGCTACGGCGTGCG
>CAXTIY010000402.1:0-3143 GCA_964244215.1 uncultured bacterium | reverse complement strand
CGACAGTCCGCGCGATACCGGGACGATCGACGACGATTGGACGCGCGAAGATATCGAGCAGATGGTCGGACGCGTGCGCGATGCGGGGCACCTCTCGACGTTCGAGCACACGATGTTCACCTTCGGCGTGAGCGGCGTGTCGCGCGTACTGACGCATCAGCTCGTACGCCATCGCCACATGTCGTACGAACAAAAGAGTCAGCGCTATATTAAGGTCAAAGGGCAGTTCGATTTCATAACACCGCCGTCGATTGCGGCGCGACCCGACGTGAAAGCGCGGTACGACGTGCTAATGGAACAGATCGCCGACTTCTACGCTTTGGCGCTAGCCGCCGGAGCGCCCGCGGAAGACGCGCGCTTTGCGCTTCCAAACGCGACGGAAACGCAAATCGTCATTACGGCTAACGCTCGTGCCCTGCTCGATTTCTTCACACTCCGTACGTGCAATAACGCGCAGTGGGAGATCCGCGAACTCGCCTTCGCCATGTTGCGCCTCGTCAAGCGCGCGGCGCCCGCCCTCTTCGTGCGTGCCGGAGCCACCTGCGTGCGCGGTTATTGCAACGAGCCGAACGGCCCTGAGTGCCCGCGCTACATCGCCGTTAAAAATCCGGTTGCGGCGCGCCGCCGCGCCGGTCTCGGCGAAGACGGTCCCGAACGGGCGAATACCGAAATCGTCGCGGACCAGCAGACGGCCGCGCTCGCAGGGTAGCCTACTTTCTAACGCCGCAGGAGCCGCCGGCGAGCAAAGACATGCGGGCCGGATGGCGGGATCTACGTCCTCGCGTTGTCGTATCCCAAAGATGGAAGCGCCACGCAGAACGTACTTTTTCGCATCGGCACGAATGGGGTCATAACGAGTACCACCCTCCCCGTGGCCCCGCTACTTCCTGATGCGCAAAGTGCGGTCTTCGGCTCAGACGGATTGCTCTATTTTGGATACGTCAACCCGTCGACGAGCGCGGCCGGCATCGCTCGCGTGGAGAGAAACGGCGCGGTCACGTTGTTTCCGATGGCCAACTTCCCGTCGATCGCGTCGCTTGTAGCCAGCAGAGGCAGCATCTATTTCGTTACGGCTACGTTTCAATCGAGTAGTGTTACTGTCGGCATGCTTGGGCGATTGACGACCGCGGGAGCGATGTCGTTCATGCCTTTCCCCAGCAGAGGTCCGAACGTTTTTGCTTCATACCTGACCGTCGATCAAGGCGGCAATCTTTGGGCGACCGTTTCCAGCTCCCTCGACACGGCCTTACTCTATCAGTTCAACGTTTATACCGGCCGGTTCAATGGCCCGTATTTTTCCGGATCGTCGATATTGAACGGCAGTCCAGTCGTTGCTCCGAACGACAGTGTCTACGTTCCGTACGGTCAGCAGTACAATGTCGCGCTTGGTTTCGACGTTTTCGTGCTTTCTCACTGAACCTAGGAAACCGCTTACGGCCGTAGCTACTTTTCGGTCGGGTTGGTGCTCGGTCGCGGGTTGAAGTCGTGCGGTATCGTGGTAACGATGCCACGGGCGACGTCGTCCGGCGTGATGCCGTCCGCTAGGCAACCGCGATCGGCGTAGTGCGGTAGCCTATCGACGATCGCATCCGGAATCTCCGCATAGGCGGCGGGAAGCGGCGCCGAGACTCCGGCGAGCCGCTGCAAATCGAAGGCGGAGAGCAGGTCGCCGACGCCCGGGACGCCGTCGTCCTGCGGCCCGAGATAGAGTTGGCCGAGCGTGCGGCGGCCGCGTTCACGCGCTTGCGCTTCGTCCGGTAGAGCGGCGAGATACGGCAAGCCGTAGAGTTCGTCGATGAAACGAATCACAGAATTGTGATCGCCGCTTTCGTGCGATACGACGTGGGCGCGCGCGAAGGGCGAAATGACGATGAGCGGAATCCGCGGACCGCGCGTGAGCGGCAAATGCGCGGGCCCGTATTCGTTAATGACGGGCGCGACGTGATCATAATCGCCCTCGGATTCGTCGTACGTGTAGACGATCGCGCTTTGGCGCCAATATGGGCTGCGCGCGATGGCATTGACTTCGCGCGCGACGAGCGCTTCGCTGATCTGCGAATCCGAATAACCCGGATGATCGTCGTCGCCCGCAAAGTTATGCTGCACGTCCGGATCGGGATCGGTGGGCCGCAGTCCCGCAATGTTCTGGAAGCCGCCCCGAATATAGAAAACGCCGCCGCCGGCGGGCAACGCGCGTTTTCCGATATCGTTAAAAAAGTCGCCGAGACCGTGCAGCTTCGCCGTCTGCTGCGGATTGTTGGACACGTATCCGAAATACTGCGGCCCGTTGTGATGGCCGACGTAGCTGCGATGGGCGGCCGCTTGCGCGGCCGTCGTGTCGGTTACCTCACGGTTGTAGCCCTCCTCGTACCAGCCCCACGGCACGGCACGGCCGTTAAGCGCGGCGATCGCCGGAATGTCTTGCTTGATATCCGCAAGATCGAGTTGCGAGAGCTTATCGAAGCCGGTTATCGTCGTGACGTCGCGCGCGTTGAACGTGAGCGGCAGGCTCGCGTACGTTTGATTGAGTTGATACGGACCTGCATCTTTCGCGCGCACGGGCTGGCGACCGTCCGTCGCCGGATCCGCAGCCGACCCCCAAAATGGATCGTCGTCCGTTATGACGGGTTCGCCTTGCCCGAGCGCCGCAAGCACCGGAACGTTGTTCGCTTGTTCCGGATGCTTGAGCCACTGCGTCTCGCCCGTCTGCCCCGCGATCATGTTGATGGCGTTGGGCGTCGAAGGGCCGATCGTGTGTTGGAAAAAATTGTCGAATAGCGTGAAGCGGCTCGCATAATTCCAAAGAAACGGAATCGTATCGCAATCTTCGTAGGCCATGGTAAGTTCGCCGTATTGCTTGGCTTTAAGCGACGGCATCGCGCCCGAGGTCGTGTACTTCAGTTCCTCGGTTAGTGCGTAGTTATCCATGCGTGCGACCCCGTCGCGGATATCCATCTTCGCGCCTTCGCGGGCGTAGCTATGATCCACGTCGTCGAGATCGCTCGCAAACTGGGCCGGTCCGATCCGAAAAGGCGAGATGGTTTGCAGCGAGCCGTCGATATCGAGGAGCCGCTGCGTGTAGCCGGGCGTGTTCTCCGCCGGCTGCGAGAATAAATTACGGGCGCCCGGAAACGATCCGAAAT
>CAXTIY010000401.1:0-3196 GCA_964244215.1 uncultured bacterium | reverse complement strand
AATCCTATAGCGTGCGTTCCTTCACTCACAAACGATTTGGAAACCGCTTCGGCAACGGCCCTGCGGCGTTCCGGTGACGGCCGCCGCCCTCGAACGAGACGAGCTCTTATCGCTTACCGATAGTAGCCGCGTCGTGCGGCGCCGTCTTCCGGGCGGCGGCAGCGCGATACTCAAAGAGGCGGTCGGCCCGGGCGCCGCCGCGCGCACGAGTCACGAGCGGGCGATGCTCGAACGACTAGCCGCGCTGCCGGGCGTAGCAAAGCTGCGAAGCTCCGCGGCCGGAAGCCCACTTATTCTGACGCTCGAGGACGAGGGCGGTCTGCCGCTCGCGGGGATCGTGCAGCGCGAACGGCTCGGCCTCGTGGCCGTTCTCGAACTGGCGCTGGCTCTCGCGGAAACGGTCGGTGCGATGCATCGCCTGGGAGTCGCGCACCGGGATATCAATCCCGCCAATATCTTGCTCGTCGGGCCGCAGCGCCGCCCCGTTCTGATCGATTTCAACATCGCCAGCAGCTTCGCAGAAGAACGCCCGGCGTTCACGGCGCAATCCGAAATCGTCGGCACGCTCGCGTACATCGCGCCCGAACAGACCGGGCGCACCGGGCACGTGCTCGATCGGCGTGCCGATCTCTATTCACTCGGAGCGACCCTCTACGAGCTCGCGACCGGCCGGACGCCGTTCGAAGGCGACGACGCCTTCCAGCTCATCCGAGATCATCTGGTACGGAACCCGACGCCGCCGGCGGAGCGCGACGCGAGCGTGCCGCAAGCGTTCAGCGACATCGTCATGCGCTTGTTGCAGAAAGAGCCGGACCGGCGCTACCAAAGCGCGGAAGGCATGGCGCACGATGTCAAAACGCTTATCGAACGCCGCGCACGAGGTGCCGGCGGAGCGGCATTCCCGCTTGCGGAGCACGATTTTCCGCAACGGCTCTTGCCGCCCTCACGGCTCATCGGACGCGAACGCGAGATCGAAACGTTACGCGAGGCCTTTGACGACGCCGTGGCAGGCCGCGGCAACGCGCTGCTCATCTCGGGCGCACCGGGCGTCGGTAAGACGACGCTCATCAACGAACTGCGCTCGATCGTCACGGAGAGTGGCGGCTGGTTCGTAACGGGCAAGTTCGATCAGTATCGGCGCGATCTCGAAGCGGATGCCGTGCGCACCGCCGTGCGAAGCCTCATCGGCATGCTCCTGACGGAGCCGGAGGAATTGCTCGTTCCCTTGCGAGCGCGCCTGATGCGAGCGATGGGCGCGAATGCCGCACTCGCGGCGGGTATGCTTCCTGAACTCGCGGTGCTGCTCGATATCGCGCCTGATCTTACCCTGAGCGATCCCTTCAGCGCTCCCGGCCGGCTCGCAAAAGTCGGGTCCGATATCTTACGCTGCGTCGCCTCGAGCGCGCGCCCGATCGTCTTCGTGATCGACGACTTGCAATGGGCATCTGCGACGCCCCTGGGCTTCCTCGATGCCGCGATAAGCGATACGAAGATGCGCGGCCTCTTGCTCGTCGGCTCGTATCGGGCAACCGAAGTCGACGCCGCGCATCCGCTCGCGACGTTGCTAACGCGGTGGGACCGCGCGAGCGTTAAGCCGCGCAAACTGTTCTTAAACGACTTGCGGCCGGCCGAGCTCGGCGACTTGCTCGAAGAGATGTTGCGGCTGACGCCGGGCCGCGCGGACAAACTCGCGGCGGCGGTCGGCGCGCGCACCGGTGGCAACCCCTACGATACGGTCGAATTGGTCAACGCGCTGCGTCGCGAAGGCGTGCTTACGGCCGGTAACGACGGCTGGACCTGGGACGACGCTACGATTCGCAGCTACGTCGGCCAAGGCGACGTCGTCGACCTCTTATCGGCCCGCATCGAGGCGTTGCCCGCCGATTCTCGAGCGCTCCTGGACACGGTCGCATGCCTCGGCGGAGACGTTTCATTCGAATTGCTGCAAGTGGCCGGCGGCTATTCCGCGCGAGCGATCGAGAAGCGACTCGCGCCGGCACTCGATGACGGCCTCGTCTTGCTCGAACACCGCGCCGGAACGGAAGTCCGCTTTCGACACGATCGCGTTCAGCAGGCGGCGTATCTGCGTATCGAAACGGCAGCCCGCATCCGCTTGCGCTTAGCACTGGCGCGGCGTCTCTGCGCCGCCGGCAAATTCGAAACCGTCGCTGCGGAGCAGTATCTCCACGCCGCCGGGTCGTTACGCGAACCGACTGAATGTTTGCACGTCGTCAATCTGTTCCGCGAAGCCGGCATGGGAGCGAGTCAAACCGCTAGCTATGCGGTAGCGGAACAGTTTTTCGCGGCGGCAGTGACGCTACTCGCGTCGCTTCCCGACCGAAGCGATACGCTTATGGCAGCGCTCCAAAGCGAATTGCATGCGACTCTTTACGCACTCGGCAAACTCGAAGAAGCCGATACCGTCTACGGCTCGATCGAACGCTGCGGCGGTAATGGTTTATTGGCGATCGATTCCGCGTGCGTTCAGATAAGCAGTCTGACCAATCGCAACAGACCCCTCGAAGCAGTCGCGCTCGGCTTGCGGCTACTCACGAATGTGGGCCTCGCACCTCCGCAGCGCAGCGACCTCGACGCATCGAACGAAGTGCGACTGGGCGAGATCTATCGCTGGTGCGATGACGAATCGGCACGGATGGCCGATCTTAGCCGGCCGGACGTATCCGAACCGCGACTGCTCGGAGCGGCTAAACTCCTGAACCGAATGATTCCCGCAGCGTACTTCTGCGATCAAGCGATTCTCGCATGGCTCGTACTCGAAAGTTTTCGCCTCTGGCAAGAATACGGTCCGTGTGCGACTCTCGTCGGTCCGATGAGTCATGCCGGCATCTTCGCATCTGCAATTCGCGGCGATTACCGCATCGGTTACCGAGCGGCGGTACGCATCATCGCGATTTGTGAAGCCCACCGGTACGAAGCGGAGACTTCGCACGCGCGTTTCGTCTTCTCCGTCGCTTCGGCCCACTGGTTCGACGCGCTCGAACGATGCGTCACGCAAGCGCGTTTCGCGCGCGAAGAGTTGCTCCGCAGCGGCGACTTGCAGAACGCCTGCCTAACGTTCTACGCATCGATTCCGTTGCTGCTCGAATGTTCGCAAACGCTCGAAGACCTTTCGACCGAAGTCGAAGCCGGACTCGCATTCTGCGTTCGTACGGGGAACCATCACGCCGCTAATTCG
>CAXTIY010000400.1:0-3207 GCA_964244215.1 uncultured bacterium | reverse complement strand
CCCTTCATCGAACATGAATTGAAACTCGTTATGAGGTACGTCGATGCGATTCAACCTGTGCATCTCGCTCCGTTCGGCCGCAAGAACGCGAGCGTGACCACCGACATCGCGCCGGTGCCGATCGGCGAAGCGGCCGTTGCGCAGAAGCTCGCCGTCGCTCGTCGCTGCTAAAACGAACGCCCAACATCAAGCAAAGCCGTGCTTCTTGCCGAGCCGTAGGGTAAAGCCGAACACGATGCATCTACCGCACGTCATGAATTTAGCGGCGCGTAGTGCCATCGGGCAATTGCGATCACTTCTTGTGAACGATGCTCGAGCAGCATCGAAGCATGTAATGCTAGGATAGATGTCGCCCTGGAGTTTATCCGACCAAGCGCGCGAGCGTCGTAAAGTTTTCCGCTGCGAGTGCGCGCTGCGCGTGGCTCGCGCGTGCGACGTGGGCCGCGAGCTCGTCGTGTCTTTGCCACGCATCGTCGACGAGAGCATCGATCCGTTCCGCTTGCACGCGAACGCCGGGCGCCCAAAGCGGCGGCAACGGATAGCCTAAGTCGTCGATGAGTCCCGTGATTTTCGGATCGTACGGCACGTAGAGGAAAGGCACGCCGAAACGCGCCGCGAGGACGAGCGCGTGCAGGCGCACGCCGATAACGAACTTCGCACGCGCGATTACTGCCGCGACCGCATCGAGCCCCGCGAGCGGAACGAGCGTCGGCGCCGAGCGACATTTACGAATGATCGCCGTCGAGGCGTCGGCATCAGGCACACCGCCGAAGGGAACGAAGGCGACGCGCGCGCCATGCCGTTCGGCGAGGCGATCCACGGCCGCGGCGATGGCGGCGATGCCGTCGCTAAAATTCGCCGTCTTACGCACGCACACGACGACGAGCGGATCGCTCTCGACGCCCAGGCCCGCAGCCGCAAGATCCACGGGCCTCTCGGGCGGCTCGTAGAGTAAAACCGGATCCGCCGTAAGTTCGACGGTGGTCGCCGGTACGAGCGGCGCGAATAACTCGCGCGAGCGTGCGTCGCGCACGGTCGCGGCTCCGAGCCCTTTACAAAATTCGCGCACGGTTTGCTTGCCCCAAAAGTCGAGTGGCCCGATCGACTGTGCGAAGACCATCGCCGGCTTTCCGGCGCGAATCGCGGTGCGGATGATGCCCGCGTAATACAGCAAACTTTTGAGACTCGTCGCGTTCTGCAACAAGCCGCCGCCACCGGAAAGCACGACGTCCGCGCGCTCGATCGCCGCGCGGATCGAGCCTTGATCCCAACGCGGCGTAGCCTCGACTCGGAGTAACTGCGCCGTTTCGTCCGGTTTCGCCGATAAGACGTCGATCGTGCCGAGCGGATAACGCGTCTTCAGTTGCGCCACGATAATCTGCAAGAGCGCGTCGTCTCCGAGATTGTCGAAGCCGTAATAACCGCTTACGAGAAAGCGCACTCCGCTACGCGGCGCGCGTGCGGCGTCGCAAGACGAACCCGCTCGCACGGCGCTCGAGTACTCGGTATAATGCAATCGCGACGGCACCGATCGCGATGCCGATGACCGCTCCGTTAAACACGCGCGTGAGCGACGCGACGAGCGGTGTGTGCAGGTGCGAGAACGTATCGACGACGTCGGAGGTACCGATCGCGATGCCGATCGCGAAGAGCCACCCGACGAGCCGTTTATGTTCTAGCCGTAACGCCGGCAACAGCATCATCAGCGGAAAACCGATGAGAAACTCTTTGGTACGTGGCCGTATTCCGAGCAGCGTGGTAAGGCCGGACCGCAGCGACAGTTCGAAGGCCGAGGGCGAGATGTCCGATGCGTTACCGCTGCGCGCGACGTAAACGATCGCCGCGCCGCCGATAATCGCGAGCAACGCGAGCTGATATACGCGTATCGGCGCGAGCGCGCTTTCCCGCACCTGCGGCGGATTATTCCCGAAGCGCCGCGTGTAGACGTAGAAGACGAACGCCAAGATCGGCGGGAGCACGATCACGGCCTTCACGCCGGCGAAGCGATCGATCTCTTCCATCAAGAGCGGCGTGCTGACGAGCCCGATCACGACGAGGGCTCCGGCGAGCGCGAAGGCGATCGCCGTCGCGAACGTCCGTAAACCCGCGAGCAGACACTCGAGATACGAATCGGGCGCCGCTTGCGTGAACGCGCGCGGAACGGCGACGAAGCCCATCGTCGCAAAAGCGATCGCGCCGGCGAGCGCGATGAGCTTGCGTGCGAGCAGATCGTGATGGCTCGCGTATCCACCGAGAACGATAAGGAGATCGAGCGCGAAGAGCAGATAGGCGAGCCGCGGGCGGCGTACCCCGAACGCTTCGAACAACAACATGACGATCGCCGGCACCGCGAGCGAGACGATCGCGATAACGAACGGATTCACGCGAAACGCCGGTACCGGAGTCGCACGCCCGAGCTTGAACCCGCGCGCGAGCAGACCCTCGCGAATCTGCCGCACCAGTTCGATGTTGGTTTTTTCAAGCGATAAGCCGGGCTGCGCGTGCAAGAACGGTCGCAGATAAACGACGCGCACGTTGCGTTCGCGCACGCCGAGCAGATAGCGCGCGACGACCGTCTGGAACTCGAGTTTGTCGAGCTCGACCTTACCGATGGCCTGTACGCGCGCGGTGCGTTCGATCGCGTGTTCCGCTAACCCGTCGTTACCTTTTTGGACTTGAATTTTGTCGTACGTTTCGATCGTACCGAAGTTGATGCCGGTGCGTTTAAATGCTGCAGCCGTATCTTCGAGGTGATCGGGAAAACCGAGTACTTCGTTGCGCTGTCCGAAAAACACGACGGTCGTAGGACGTTCGTGCTGCCGAAAGCTCGCGAAAATACGGTCGATTTCGGGCGCGCCGTAGCGTTCGTCGTTCTGTACGCGCGGTACGAGAAAGAGATGCAACTTGCGCGCGAGTTCGAGCGGATAGGCGGGCAACCCAAGGCCGAGGCCGTTAAAGTAATCGATCTGCGACTTCACCGCGAGAATCGTCGGATTCGACGCCCGCACGAGTCGCACCGCATGCGGCCCGAGATGTTCTCCGAGCGCCGTGCGATAACGCGCGACGGCGCTCGGATCGAAGACGATGAGATACAGATCTTCGGCACTTAGAGCGCCGCGTTTCGCGAGCGCGGCGAGCGTCGGGTCCGTTAACGCGCCGAGATGGGCGCCCGCGATCAATTGCTGGCCCGGCAGCAAGGCTGCGGTG
>CAXTIY010000399.1:0-3219 GCA_964244215.1 uncultured bacterium | reverse complement strand
TTTCCCGTGATCCGTGCGGCAATGCGAAACCGGCGCAGAATGTCGAGCTCCGAATTAGCACTTACGACAATTTGTATTGTTGTAAACGAACCTCGAACGAACGACTCAGGCGGAACGAGTCCTTCGGGTAAACAAGCTAGGCTTCCGCCCCGGTTGCGGCCCGTCGCACGGGAGTGTGAGCATGCCCGACCTCTTCGCTTGCAGCGTCCGAACTTCTGCCGTTACCGCTATGCGGTGCGTTCGAGGGCACGCGATCCGGCGCGAGCCAAACGTAGACGATCGGAACGAGCAGTAGCGTTAAGACGAGGGAGCTCAGCACGCCGCCGATGATAACGATTCCTAAACTCGCGCGCGATCCCGAGCCCGGTTCGAGCGCGAGTGCGAGCGGCAGATTACCGAGGACCACGGAAACGCTCGTCATCACGATTGGCCGGAAGCGCGTCTTCGCGCTATCGAGCATCGCCGCGAGCTTAGCCTCTCCGCGCGCGCGCAACGTATTCGCGTAATCGACGAGCAGGATGCCGTTCTTGGTCGCGATGCCGATCAAGAGAATCGTTCCGATCAGCGAAAAGAGGTTAAGCGTTTTGTGCGTGAGCGCGAGCGCTCCCAGCGCTCCGACCGCGGCGACCGGCACGGAAAACAAAATGATGAACGGCGCGCGATAGCTATTGTACAGCGCGACCATCAGCAAGAAGACGAGAATCACGGAGAGGATGAGCGACACGCCGAGTCCGCGCAGCGTTTGATTCATGAAGTCTTGCTGGCCGAGCGGCGCCGGTCGCACGGAGATGCTCGCGGGCAAATGCAAACTCGGGATCGCCCGCTCAAACGCCGACTGCACGTTCGAGAGCGACGCGCCCGGCACGACGTTCGCATCGACGTGGATAACGGTATTGCGATCGGTACGCGTCTGTAGCGGCGCGGTCGGCGTTTCGCGGAACGTCGCGAAGTCGCCGAGGTGCACGATCGCGCCGTTCGTCGCGCGAATCGGCAGGGCGCGTAGCGTATCGAGTTCGTGCTGATAAGCGAGCGGATAGATTATTTGAACCTGCTCGAGCCCTTGTGGCGTTTCGAATTGCGTTGCCACATCGCCGCCGAAGGCCGCGCCTGCCGCCGTCGCCGCCGTACCGAGATCGACGTCGAGTGCCTGCATCTTGGCACGATCGAATTCCACGCTCACTTCGGGCGCGAGCAGCGTGCCCGTACTGTTCACGCTCGTCGCGTCCGGTATGGTGCGCAAGAGCGCGAGCAATTTCGCGGCGGCCGGGGTCGGGTCGCCGCCCGTAACGTCCGAGACGAGAAAATCGATCGGCTGTTTGTTGCCGCCGGTGGTCCCCGTCGACGGGACGACGACGGCCGTCGCACCCGGTACCGTTTCTTTCGCGAGTTTCTTGAAAACGTCGACCGAGTGCGTCGTCGAGCCCTTGCGGTCGCTTTTGAGGAAGACCGTAATTTGTCCGACGTTGCCTTGAACAACGTAGCCGCCGAACGAAGCAGAGTAACCGCCTGCCGTCGTCGCTTCGGCGCTGACGTCGTGCTCGCGCGCGACGCGGCGTTCGAGCGCGTACGAACCGTCGCGGACTTTTGTGAGCGGCGTGCCGATCGGATACGTCAACTGGATGTAGATCTGCCCACGATCCGTCGTCGGTATGAATTCTTCGCCGACGACACCGAGTGGAACGAGTGCGATCGAGAGCACGAACGTAATCAGGCAGAAGCCCGCGACTATCGTGCGATGACTCAGTGCCCATAAAAGCGCGCGTCCGGCGTACCAATCGCGCAGGCGGTCGAAGCCGCGCGTAAACCACTCGATAAAAATCGGCGGCTTCCATTTCGATTTTAGCGCCCACAAGCCGGCGAGCGTCGGCGTGACGGTAAACGAAACGAAGAGCGACGTGAGCGTCGAGATAACGACGACGATCGCGAACTCGACGAGCTGCCTGCCGACCTGACCCGAAATAAACGCGATCGGTAAGAAGACCACGACGTCGACGAGCGTGATGACGATCGCGGCGGCTCCGATTTCCGCGCGGCCGTCGATCGCTGCGTCTTCGGCCGATTTGTGCAATTCGGCGAAATGCCGTTCGATGTTTTCGAGCACGACGGTCGAGTCGTCGACGAGAATGCCGATGACGAGCGACATGCCGAGCAGCGAAATCGTATCCAGCGTGAAGTTCATCAGCTTCATGACGCTGATGGCGATCGCGAGCGACGTCGGTATGGACACGCAGACGACGAGCGCGTTACGCCAAGAGCGCAAGAAAAAGATCATCGCGACGCCGGTCAGCGCGATCGCTTCGAGGATCGTGCGCGTTACCAGTTCGATCTGCTGTTCCGTGAACGTCGACTGTACGTTGATAACCTTAAAATCGACGTTCGGATACTGTTTGCGCATGAGCGGCAAAGCGTGCAGGACGTGATCGGATGCGTCGACCTCGCTTGCGTTCGAAGATTTTTGGATCGTCAAGAATAGCCCGGGCCGGCCGTTGATCTGCGCGTACTGCCGCCGCGGTTCGTAGCCCGCGATCACGTTTGCAACGTCGCCGATACGCCGCACGGCGTCGCTCGCCGTCCAAGGATCGACCGTTCCCGCGAGCCCCGCGATGCCGTTCTGCGCGGCGAAATTCGAAACGGAGCCCGCGGTGCCCGTGGCGGGGGCGGCGCCCGCGCTCGCGGCGATCGGCAAGCGCGCGACGCTGCCGATGCTCGTGATGTCGCCGCGCACGTCGATCGAGGTTTCGCGATTGGATTCATAGGCGATGCCGCCCGGCACGCGTGCGTTACCGGCGGCTACGGTCGAGATCACGTCGCTAATCGTGAGACCGGAGGCTGCGAGTCGCCCGGGATCCACTTCGATCTCGTAAGCCGGCGTAACGTCGCCGCCGACGCTCGCATACGAGACGCCGCTAATCTGCTCGAAGCGCGGAATGATGACGTTGTCTGCGTATAAGGAGAGTTCGCCCGCAGAATAACTCGTCGAAGACAGTGCGAGCGTCACGATTGTCGATTCGGATGGGTCGCGGATCGAGACGCTCGGCGGCGTGAGGTTCGTCGGCAATTGCCGTTCGGCGGCTTGCAGATCTTTTTGCGTCAGCGCGAGGTCGGTCGCGATGTCGGAGGTGAGCGCGTACGTCGCGGCGATCGTCGCTTGGCCTTGCTGGATCGTCGAACTGAACGTTTGCAGATCGGTCGTGCCGGCGAGCTGCTGCTCGATCGGCG
>CAXTIY010000398.1:0-3222 GCA_964244215.1 uncultured bacterium | reverse complement strand
ACCGATTTTCAAGCGCGTCGCGCCCAGATACGCTTTCGCCGCGAGCCCAAAGCGAAACCGGAATTCGTGCATACGCTCAACGGCTCGGGGCTCGCGGTCGGACGCACGCTCGTCGCTATTCTCGAGAACTACCAGCAGGCCGACGGCAGCGTCGTTATTCCGAGCGCGCTCGTACCGTTCGTCGGATTCAAGCGAATCGAGAACGACGGGACGGCGCGCTAATCGTCTTCGCTACGAGCCGGCGCACCGAATCGTCGATCGCGTAACGCTCGCTGTCGAGAAACGGTATCCAGGCGACCGCGTACGATTCGTTATTGCCGCGCGGCAATTCGAGGCGATCTGCAAAGAAGGCGAAGCGCACGTCGTAGTGCGCGTGCGCCGGATCGTCGCCGCGCGCGGGGATCGCGTGCACGTCGATATCGTAGATGCCGCGCGATGCGGGAACGAGCGAGAGCAAGCCCGTTTCTTCGCGCGCTTCTCGCAGCGCGACTTCGCGAACGTCGCGTTCGCCGTCGGCGTGGCCGCCCGGCTGCAGCCACTTGCCGAGCTTGCGATGATGCAGCAAGACCGCCGCCGTCCGGGCGCGATCGACGATCCAAGCCGAACCCGTGACGTGCCCTTCACGCGACGTGCGTTCGAACGCATCCGCGTGTTCGGCGACGTAGGCGCGCATCCGCTCGACCATCGCGCTTTCGGCGGCGTCGCAAGGCGCGTAAGCCGAAAGCTCGGCGAGCAACTCGAAGGGCTCGACTACCATTCGGCGAGCACGGGCGGGTGCCAGATTTCGGGCGCTTCGGAACCGACCGTCGCGCGATACGCCGTCTTCCATCGTTCGTATTCCGCCGCCGCGTCGCGCACGCGCGATTCGCTCGTCATCGCGTCGAGCCGCAATTTAACCGCTTCGACGTCGAAAGGCGTTTCTTCGAGTAAACGGTCGAGCAGCTTGATGTTCGAATCGAGATCGTCGCTCGGATGACGCACGAGCCAGCGCAGTGCGGCGAGGTACGGTTTTCGTAAGCGGTCGCGTTCCCGCCACAGCCACGCGGCGTCTTCGGCACCTTCGAGAAAGTCACCGCGATAAACCGTGACGGCGCGTAGAAACGCGACATGCGCCGCATCCACGGCTCCACGTGCTTCGGCCGCGCGCGCCGCTTCGATCGCTCGCTCGAAATCATACACGTCGAGCACGGTCCCGGCGGGAGCCACGAAGCGATAGCCGCCTTCTTCGTATTTAATGACGTTACCGACGGCTTTCCGGATCGCGCTGACCGTTACGCGCAACGCATCGTGTGCCGCGTCGCCTTCTAATTCGGGCCAATATAAATCGGCGAGCCGCGAACGGGAACAGGGGCGCCCTTGCAGTGTTACGAGATGCGCGAAGAGATCGCGTGCTTTACGGCGCGTCCACGCTTTCGCCGGAATCGCATCGCCGCGCGCGGTGACGCGCAAACCTCCGAGCATGCCTATTCGCAATCCGGCGGTGGATTCGAGCGAACGCCCGAGCGCTTCGCCTTCCGCCGCCCAGCGCAGGCGCGGTTCGTGCAACGTCGCGAACGCGTCCGCCCGCGTGCGTAAGAGAAAGCGGTAATCGCGTCGTTCCATCAGTTCGATCGCCGTCGCCGTCGCCGCTCGCGCCAATTCGTCGAGCCGCGTACGTTTCGCAGACTGTGGCGTGTCGTTCGAAGCGCGCACGAGCATCGCTGCGGCGTCGAGATTAACGTACGTGCGCAGCAGCGCGTCGTCGCCGGCTTTTGCAAGTTCGAGGCTTTCTTCGACGAGCGCGATACCGCGATCGTGATCGGCACGAGCGAAGGCGCAGCACGCTCGCGTGGCATAGACGGCCGCGACCGGTTGGGAGCGGCCGACCGCACGCATGAGTTTAATCGCTCGGGCGCACAATTCGTCGGCGGCTTCCGCGTCGTCACGCCCGAGAAGCGCCCGGGCATAGCCGTGGAGTTTCTCCGGCAAGACGAGCACGTCGCCCGGGTCGCAGAGGCCGCGCGCCCGCTCGAAGGTGGCGATCGCGGCGGGCACATCGCCGCGCGAAAGCGCGATCTCGGCGAGATGCCGATACCCGTAGGCGAGCATCGTCGCGTTGTCGAGGTCGGCCGCGTCTTCGAGCAATTGGGCGACGAGCCGTTCCGCTTCGACCACCTCACCGATGAGCACCATGGCGAAGATGCGATTGGCGAGCGTTACGAGCGCGGAGAGGCGCTGGCCTCCGCTGCGCTTGACGCGCAGTGCGCGCTCGTAAAAGGCCAGGCCCGCATACGGATCGCCGCGCCGGACGTGTGCCGCACCCGTGTTATGGAGCACCATCCCTTGGAGTGCGAGATCTCCCCGTGCGACGATCGCCGGCATGATCTCCGCGAACAGCCGGACGGCATCATCGTAACGCTCGGTTTCGACGTACACCGCGCTCTGCGTCGAGAGAAGCGCCGTCCGGCCGGCCTCCGGAATCGGTTGCGCGAGCGCTCGCGCGAGCAGTCCATCGAGCCGGCCGAATTCGCCACGGGACGCAAGGATCGGAGCGATCGCACGCGCCGCTTCGGCAACCACCGCGTAGTCCGCACGTTCGGTCGCCAAACGCATCGCGCGCTCGAGCGAAACGAGTGCGTCGTCCCACTCGCCGCGGATTTGTTGCAACCGCCCCTGGGCCGCAAGCAAGGTCGGACTCGCTTCCGTACGTTGCCGTCCGAGTTGCGCGAGAAACGACCGCAGCGGCAAGAGCAGGCCACCTGCGATTAAGGCGAAGGCCACGCTTTCCAGCTCCGCGACCGCGACGTCGTAATCTCCGGCAGCGAGACGGTGACGGGTCGCGCTAACGAAATCGCCCCGGCGAAAATATGCGTCCGCGGCTGCGCGTTGCAAGCGCGCTACGTCTTGGGAACGATATTCACGCGCGAGTTCGGCGCGCAAAAAATCGTGAAAGAGACGGTGGGCGCTATATGCCGTTTCCGACCGCCGCGTAAAAAAGAGACCGCGCGATGCGAACGAACGTAGCAGGCGGGCGGCGTCCGCGGAGCCCGTCACCTCCGCACAGACGTCGGCTTCGAGTTCTTCGAGAATCGAGGTCTCGAGCAAGAATCGGCGTTCGGTGACCTCCATCGAGCCGAAGACTTCGGCCGCGAGATAATCGAATAATAATTGGCGCGCTTCTTCGCCACCGGCGCGCGCGCCGAGCGGTGCGTTCCGGTCGAAAGAGACCCCGGTCGAACGGGC
>CAXTIY010000397.1:0-3235 GCA_964244215.1 uncultured bacterium | reverse complement strand
CTCGCCGCGGCGCGACGTTTAGGCCGGCCGCGTTTCGCGTTCGAGCCGCAAGCGACGGCCGCGTTCGGTGGTAACGAGCGCGCGCTAAGTGAGGGCGCGCGATCGTTACCTTGGGATACGGCGCAAGCTGCCGTCTTACTTACTCATCTCGCAGCGGATCAATCGGAGATTCTTAGGGACGGTGATGGATCTTTTTAAGCCTTTCGATCTGGAACGCGCGTCCGCGCTCGGCGCCGATCTCGACGTACTACCCTTCGGCGTCATCGTCGTCGATCGGGCCGGAACGATTCTCGAATACAACGCCTATGAAAGCCAGCTCGCCGGGTTGACGCGCGAGCGCGTGATGGGGCGCAACTTCTTTCACGACGTCGCGCCGTGCACGGCTATTCGTGAGTTCGAGGGCCGCTACAACGAGTTTCTCACGTCGCCCGATACGAGTATCGAACCGTTCGAATTCGAATTTCCGTTCGCACGCGGGGCGCAACGCGTCAGCATCGTGTTCGTGCGCTTAAATTTTAATTCGGAACGCGCCACGATTTGCGTGGCGCGGCGCTAGCCTAAGGGTCTGCGAGCCTGCTGCCCTCGGCAGGCGGAGGGCGCTATGGGCTGAAGTCGCTCGCGGATGATACGAGAGCGGGACGGACGCACGAGCGCGCTCGCGGGCGGGGCGAGTTCGGCCGTGCGGGCCGGCGGCGCCGTCGGCGGAGAATTGTTCGTCCAGTCGGCGGGGCGTGGCGCGTACGCGTTCGATGCGGACGGGCGGGCGTACGTCGATTATCTCATGGCATACGGTCCGCTGCTGTTCGGGCACGCGCCGCCGGCGCTGATCGCGGGCTTGAGCGAACTGGCCGCGCGGGGAACCGTATTCGGCTCGACGTCCGAAGAAGAGGTGCGCCTGGCCGAGCGGATTTCGAGCCACCTGCCCTCGATGCAACGCTTGCGTTTCGTAAGCACCGGCACGGAAGCGGTGATGAGCGCGATTCGGGTCGCGCGCGCGTTTACGGGGCGCCCGAAGATCGCTCGTTTTGCCGGAAACTACCACGGTCACTTCGATCTGGCGTTGCACGATGCGGGGGCGTCAGCGAATGCGTGCGCGACTTCGACCGGCCGCAGCGGCATTCCGGACGGCGTTCGCGCCGATAGCATCGTCGCCCGCTACAACTCGCTCGGCGATCTCGATGCGAAGCTAGCCGGGCACGAGCGGGAGCTTGCAGCGATCGTCGTCGAGCCCGTCGTCGGCAACATGGGGCTCGTATTACCGCATCCGGGCTTTCTCGACGGCTTATTCGAGCGGGCCGCGCGCCACGGCGCGCTCGTCATTTTCGACGAAGTCATCACGTGGTTGCGCTTGGGCCTCGGCGGCGCGCAGCGGTGCGGCGCGCACGCGCCCGATCTCACGGCGCTCGGTAAGATCATGGGCGGCGGTTTTCCGCTGGCCGCATTCGGCGGCCGCGGCGACGTCATGGCGGCACTCGCTCCCGAAGGCGCTGCGTTTAGCGGAGGGACGTATTCCGGGAATCCGTTCTGCGTCGCGATGGGCCATCGCGTTCTCGATGCGATCGAATGCGACGCGCACTTCTACGTGCGCCTCGATCGAGCGGCAGAGAAGTTAGCCCAGGGCTTCCGTAACATCTTTTCCGCACGCGGTCTCGATTATGCCGTAACGCAACGTGGCAGCATGGTCGATTTCGCATTTCGACCCGGGCCGCCGGTGCGCGATTATGACGAACGGGCGCGAGCCGACCATCGCGCTTTCGCAGCGTATTATCATGCGATGCGCGAACGCGGCATCTTGCTCGCGCCCTCGGCGAACGAGCTGATGTTTCTTTCTACGGAGCACGGCGAGCGCGAGATCGCGCTAACGCTCGCGGCGGCCGACGCATCGCTCGGCGAATTGCAAAGGACGGGTCTGCTATGAGTCTCTCGGAAGACGATATCGCGCGTTCGCTCGAAAGCATCGACGGCTGGCAACGCTCGGGCGTCGAAATATCGAAAACGTTCGATCGGAAGAACTTCGACGGCTCGATGCGCTTCATCAACGCGGTCGCGGCGGAAGCGAACGCGCAAGACCATCATCCCGACATCGCGCTGTCGTGGAACGAGGTCGTGCTCACGTTATCCTCGCACGACGTCGCGGCGTTGACGGAGCGCGACTTCCGGCTCGCTGCGGCGATCGACCGCATTGCGGCGTTGCCTCATTGATCAAGCGCTGCGAGCGTCGTTCCTTAGCTCGTTCTATACTGCGATTGCAGCCTCTCGGCGACTAGATACGCGAAGAACGTTCATCGCGCGGGCATTGGAAACGAAACGACGCCGCGCCGCCCGGCCGCGTCGACGGCGCGCACGCCGAAGAGCCAGTCGTCTTTCGAAAGCCACAGCGTCTTCGACGTGGCGGTTCCGACGTTTTCGGCGTGCGTCCACACCGCTTCGTCGCTCTTACGCCACACGACGTCGTACGTCGCCGCGTCGGGAACGGTATCCCAGGCGAGCGTCGAATCGTAACCGAGCGTTTTAGCAAGGAGACGCGCGGGCGGCGGCGGCGGAGCGAGCGCGAGCGTTGCGAGCGCCGCGACGTTGAGTTGCGTGACGCGCGCGAGGTAGTCGAAGTCGACGTACTTCAGCAGATCGCCGTATTGCACGCCGTCCGCGACGCGCACCGTCTGATGCTGATGATCGAAGTTCTCGTGCGGTTCGACGTAACGCACCGCCGGGTCGCCGACCGCGGCGAACGATTGCTGATCTCCACCGCGTAAGAAGCGGTCGCTGCGATAGATGAGCGCGACCTGCATGCCCGGCACGTAGAGTTCGTCCGTCTCCTTGGCGAAGCGCGCGAGTTCGCGTGCGGCCGAATCGTTCTCGTTGCCGAGGACGTTGACGCGCTGCGGATCGGCGCCCGTGGGAAGCGCTTCGCTAAAGAGCCGAACGTCGCTAGGGCTGTGCTCACCGTCATGTCCGTCGGGCGTGCCGATGATGTCGTTGTTGAGATCGGCGCCGACATGGACGCCCTGCGTTGCGAGCATTTTCGCAAAATGACCCGAGCCGAAGAGCCCTTGTTCCTCGCCGTCGAAACACGCGAAGACGATCGTGCCGCGGAAGTGTACGGGCGCCATGATCCGCGCTGCTTCGAGGACGGCGGACGTACCCGAGCCGTTGTCGTCGGCACCGGGGGCGTCGAGGATCGCGTCGTTGCCGTCGGAGTTGCGCGAATCGTAATGGCTCGACATAACGTAGGTCG
>CAXTIY010000396.1:0-3240 GCA_964244215.1 uncultured bacterium | reverse complement strand
GACGTTCGCGTTCGAGGCGGCGGTGCGGCCCGGGCCGACGGCTTCGACATATTCGATGAGCCGCTGCAAGGAGTCCGGGCGCCGGTTGAGCACCATATCGTCGCAAAGCTCGCGTTCGGTCGCGTCGATTTCGGCGTAGGGCTGAATTTCTTTGGCGTGCACGAGCGCCATATCGAGGCCGGCCGCGACGCAGTGGTGCAGCATGACCGAATTGAGTGCGGCGCGTGCCGCGGGTTTGAGTCCGAACGAAACGTTGGAAACGCCGAGCGACGTCAGGACGCCCGGTAACCGTTGCTTGATGAGCCGGATGCCTTCGATCGTTTCGAGGGCGGAGGGAAAGAATTCGGGATCGCCCGTCGCGAGCGTGAACGTCAGCGCATCGAAGATGAGCGCGCCCGGCGGAATGCCGTATTCACCGACGACGATATCGTAGATGCGCTGCGCGACTTCGTACTTGCGCTGCGCCGTTTTCGCCATGCCGACTTCATCGATCGTAAGCGCGACGATGGCGCTACCGCTTTCCTTGACCATCGGCAAAACCACGTCGGCCTTTTCACGTCCGTTTTCGAGATTGATCGAATTGACGATCGCGCGGCCGGCGTAAATCTTGAGGGCGGCTTCGATGACTTTGGGTTCGGTCGAATCGATCATGAGCGGCGTCTCGACCGATTGCGCGAGCCGCTTCACGATCGTCGCCATCTGCAGATCTTCGTCCGTGCGCTCCGTGAGCGCCGTGCACAGATCGAGCACGTGCGCGCCGCCTTCAACTTGCTCGCGCGCGACGAGCACGATGTCGTCGTAATTCTCCTCGAGTAAGAGGCGCTTGATCTTGCGCGAACCTTGCGCGTTGATGCGCTCGCCTACGAGCAGCGGCGAGCCGTCTTGCTTGAGGGCGGTCGCGGTCATCGCGGAGGCCGCGAACTGTAAGGGCTTCGGCTCGGGCAAGCGGCCGCGTTTGCCTTGGGCGACGCGGGCGAACGCCGTGATGTGCGCGGGCGTCGTGCCGCAACAGCCGCCGATCGAGTTCACGCCGAAATCGGAGATAAAGCCCGCGAGTTCGCGCGACATTTCTTCGGGCGCCTCGGGATAGATCGTCTCGCCCTTGGGGCCCATGAGCGGCAGCCCCGCGTTCGGCACGACCGCGACGAAGCAGCGCGAATTTTCGACGAGATAGCGAACCGCATCGCGCATGTGCGTCGGTCCCGTCGAACAGTTGAGGCCGATGACGTCGATCGCGAGCGCGTCGAGGGTCGCCGTGACGGCGCGAATGTCCGTGCCGAGCAACATGCGGCCCGTTACGTCGAGCGTCGCTTGCGCCTGGATCGGCACGCGGCGCATACCGCGCTCGAATTCGCGCGTGATGCCCGCGATCGCGGCCTTCATCTCCAAGAGATCCTGGCTCGTCTCGATGAGTAGGAAATCCACGCCGCCCGCGACGAGATGCCGCGCCTGCTCGCCATAAATATCCGCGAGTTCATCGAACGTGATTTTCGAGAGCGTCGGATCCGAGGATGAAATCAACATACCGGTCGGGCCGAGCGAGCCCGCGACGAATCGTGGCCGCTCTCGGGTCGAAGCTGCGTCGCACGCGGCCCGCGCGAGCTCGGCGGACCGGCGATTAATTTCTTCCGTCTTATCGCCGAGGCCGTATTCATCGAGCTTGAGTCGCGACGCCGTGAACGAATCGGTCTCGACGATGTCGGCGCCGGCCGCGAGATACGCGTCGTGAATCTGGCGGATAACGTCCGGCCGCGTGAGCACGAGCGCTTCGTTACAACCCGAAAACGGCGGGCCGCCGAAGTCTTCCGGCGTAAGCTCGAGCGCCATCAACTCGGTTCCCATGGCGCCGTCCACCACGAGAACGCGGTCCGCAAGCGCTTGAAGATACGATTCCATAATCATCTATTTGCGGTTGGGTCGCCGAGCTCCGGCCTTAGATTGTCCAAACGCTCTCGTTATGTCAACGTTGGACAATGACCGTAGGAGAACGGGTGCTGGCCCTCGACACGAGGCTCGCGGCCGAGGTTGCGAATCTCGGTACCGGGCCGCGGCCATCGGGCAGCGCAGGCGTCGTCCGCTTGGCGGAAATTACGGGTTCACTGCGCTTCGCCGGGATCGCCATGCGTGCGCGCGACATGTCCCTGCTCGTCACGGCGGGCCGCACTCCCGCCGGCGCCTCGCTCGAGGCGTGCAACGCGGTCGCCGATTATGCGGCGGCCGCCGCTCACGTGGCGCTCATCGGCCGGCAGCGCCGGCGGCAGCCGTTCCTGCGGGTCGAGGAAATCGTCGCCGTGCACGCGCTCGCGACACGCCGCAGCAGCACCGACCGGCCGGGCGAATGGCGCGCCGCCACGGCCGCCGCGCAGCGCAGCGGCGCCGTGCCGCCGCCGGCGTGGCTCGTACCGCGGGACGTGTCGGCACTCGTCGAACGATTCGCGAGCGGTCCGCCGCCCGACCGGCCGCTATTGCCGTGGCTCGCCGATTTCCACGCGCGTTTTCGGCGCATCACGCCGTTCGCTACGGCAAACGGCCGCGTCGCCCGCCTCTGCCTCAATCTGTTGCTCTCCCGCTTGCGCTATCCGCCGCTCATCCTCGAGCGGAGCGCCGGGCCACGCTTCGCGGCCGCCCTCGACCGTGCGGCCTCGGGCGACCTGTGGCCGAGCGCACTTTTCTTCGGCCAAAGCTTGGAGAAGACGCTCCTGGCAATCAACGACGTCTCCGAATCGAGCGGCGAAATGCTGATTGCGCTCGCCGAAATTGCGGAGCAGGGTGAACGCGCCGCGCTCTACAAAGCCGCACAGCGCGGGCGTTTGCGGACGATACGCAAAGGGACCGCCATCTTCACAAGCAAGCTCTGGCTGCACGACTATCGTAGCTCGCGTGCGGCGGCCGGGCGACCTCCGGTCCGGCCACCCACCGTTTAATTTGAGAGCGACTCTGCATTTTGTGTCTTTTGCTGCCGAAATTAAGCACGTAATGATGACGCCAATAGCGCCCGCCCGCGTACGTCCGGGCCCCCCGAACGAAATTTACGACGCCGCGCGCCACCGTGCGGCTCCCGAATGCTACGTCGTCGGTGCAGACCTCGCCGTCGTCATGACGACGGCCGTTACCCAGCCGGGTCAGACGGCCCGGCTACCGGAGACCGTCGCGCGTTTCGTCGCCGGCCTCATCGAAGCGGCCGGCGGCGACCTCATCGCCGCGAGCGGCTCCGAGATCCTCGAAAACAAACTCGTACGC
>CAXTIY010000395.1:0-3242 GCA_964244215.1 uncultured bacterium | reverse complement strand
GCACGGCGATCGACAATATGGCTTCGCAGCATTGGGATTTCGTCGCGATTCAAGCGTTCGGCATCGGTACGCTGACGGCGCCCGTTAATAAAATGATCGCGGCCGGCATACCCGTGATCGACATGGATACGTTGATCGCGCCGCTCGACACGATCAACGTGCACTCGTTCATCGCGCCGAATAACGAGTTCATGGGAGCGGCCGTCACGCAAGCCCTCGTCGATGCGCTCGGCGGCAAGGGCAACATTACGATGACGCAGGGCGCACTCGGACACACGGGCGCGCAAGGCCGCGCGCGCGGCTTCAATTCGATTATCAAGAAGTATCCCGGCATGAAAGTACTCGACACGGAACCGGGCGACTGGGACGTAACGAAGACGGCCCGCATTTGGGAAACGCTGCTAACCAAGTATCCGAAAATCGACGCCGCGTATTTTCATAACGACGACATGGCGCTCGCCGCTTACAACGTTATGAAGGCGCACGGCAAGACGAGCATCCTCATCGGTGGTTGCGACGCGATGCCGCCGGCTTTGGCGGCGGTCACCGCGGGCCACATGCATGCGACGGTCCGCAACCCGTCGTGCCGCATTCACGGCGGGGCGATCGTCGCGGGCGTCGCGGCCGCCGTCGGCGGGCAAAAGACGGGCCCCGGCGGCATCCCGAAAAACATCGTGGCCGACGGCCCCGTGGTCACGAAAGAGAACGCTCCGGGTCTGGCCTGGATGGAACAGCAGTTTCTCATCTGATGCAAGAATCGTCCACGCCGAACGCTCTCGAATTAGCGGGAATCGGCAAGACGTTCGGCGGCGTCCTCGCGCTCGGCGGCGTCGATTTCGAACTGCGAGCTGGCGAGATCCACGGGCTCGTCGGCGAGAACGGCGCGGGCAAGAGCACGCTCATGAAGATCATCGCGGGCGTGCATGCGAGCTACGACGGAACGATGCGGGTGCACGGGCGGGACGTGCACTTCCGTTCGGCGCACGACGCACTCGCGGCCGGCATCGGCATGGTGCATCAAGAGCTGACCGTCGTCAAAGAGCTCACGGTTGCCGAAAACGTTTTCCTCGGCGTTCAACCGACGAACGCCCTCGGCATCGTCGATTGGAAAACGATGTTTCGCGGCGCCCGCGAGCAGCTCGCGCGACTCGGCATCGACGTCGACGTAAAAGCGACGATGGGAACGCTGCCGCTCGGGATTCAGCAGCTCATCGAACTGAGCCGCGTGCTCTTCTCGGGCGCCGACATCATCATTCTCGACGAACCCACCTCCGCACTTTCGCCGCCCGAGATCGAGCAGCTATTCGGTATTTTGCGCCGCCTGCGCGAGAGCGGCAAGAGCCTCATCTTCATCTCTCACTTTCTCGACGACGTGCTCGCGGTATCGGACCGCGTTACGGTATTCCGCAACGGCCGCAAGATCGTTACCGCAAATGCGGCCGACGTCGATAAAGGCTGGGTGATCGAGCGCATGATCGGCGCCGGTCACGAACAACTCGAAGAGAGCTACACGGGCGAGCTCTTCCTGCATAGCACGCCCGACGCGGACGTCGTACTCGAAGTCGAATCGTTCACGAGAAGCGGTGCGTTTAGCGACGTTTCGTTAAGCGTGCGAGCGGGCGAAGTACTCGGCGTATTCGGCTTCATGGGCTCGGGACAGTTGGAACTCGCACGCAGCTTCTTCGGAAAGATCAAAGTCGATTCGGGTACACTGAGCATCAGAGGCAAGCCGTATCGTTTTGCGGACACGGCGTCGGCGAAGCGCGCCGGCATCGCCTTCGTGCCCGAGAGCCGGCGCAGCATGCTCTTCGCGCTAGAACCACTGTACAAGAACGTCTCGATCTCTATTCTCGAACGCCTGTCGGCTCTATTCTTGCGGCCGGCGGCCGAACGAAAAATCTGCTCGGACCATATCGAGAAGTTTCACATCCGGCCTCCGAACCCCGAACGCCTACTCGGCACGCTTTCCGGCGGAAATCAACAGAAGGTCGCGCTTGCGAAATGGTTGACCTATCTGCCCGCCGTGCTCGTTCTGTGCGAACCGACGCGCGGGATGGACGTCGGCGCGAAAGATGACGTCGTTCAAATCGTTCGCGGGTTGCGCGATGCGGGGATCGGCATCGTCGTCGTCTCGGCGGAACCGGAAACGGTGCTCGCCTTATCGGATCGCATCCTCGTTATGAAAAAAGGCCTCGTGGTGCGAGAATTCGCAAGCGAGGCCGTCAGCAAGGATCGCTTACTCGCCGCAGCCTGAAATGGCAGAGGTTTAACGTGCAGGGGAAGAGCGTCGCAACGGCCGGGCCGCGGGTGCCCGCGCGCGACTGGTTTCGCAGTCAGCTTCGGAATATAGCGCCGTTCGCGACGTTATTATTTCTGGTCATCTTCTTCTGCTTTGCGAGCCCTTCGTTCGCGACGACGGACAACGTGGCAAACATTTTAACGCAGGTGTCCGTCACGGGCATCATCGCCGTCGGGTTGACGTTCGTGATCTTGTGCGCGGAGATCGATCTCTCGGTCGCGAGCATCGCAAACGCCACGGGCGTCGTCGTCGCGTTCTTCACGCTTCAAGATCCGAGCGTGAACATCGCGAATCACCCGCTGCCCGCAATCGTCGCGATCGTCCTCGCGTTTCTCTCGTGCGCAGCTCTCGGGCTGATCAACGCCTTCGGCGTTACGCGGGTCGGCATTCCGTCCTTCATCATGACGCTCGCGATGCTGCAGATCGGTAACGGCATCTCCGCGTTGCTCGTGCGCGGGCAGATCGCGTATGCCGTACCGCCGGTCTTAGCGACGCTCGGAAACGGAAGCCTCGGGCCCGTTCCCTGGATCGTGATCGTCGCCGCCGCGACGCTGCTCGCGGGCCACCTCGTACTCACGTATACGCGCTTCGGCCGGTACATTTATATGGTCGGCGGCAATCGCGAGGCGGCCGAATACTCGGGCGTCAACGTCAAGCTGATCGTCGCCTCCGTCATGGTGATTTCGGCCATGTGTTCGGGGCTCGCCGGAATGCTCGGTGTCGCGCACTTAGGCAGCGCGCAACAAAACGAATTCGACAACTATTTACTCGACTCGATTTCGGCCGTCGTCGTCGGCGGCACGAGTCTCTTCGGGGGACAAGGCTCGATCGGTAATACGATCATCGGACTCTTCGTCCTCGGCGTGCTCAACAACGGCCTCGATCACGTTTCGATCGACAGCTTCCTCAAAATCCTCATTCGCGGCTTGATCTTACTCATTGC
>CAXTIY010000394.1:0-3242 GCA_964244215.1 uncultured bacterium | reverse complement strand
CTCACTTCAAGGGGTTGGTCGAATTCAAAGATGTTTCGCACGACGCCATCTTGGCGGATTTCTAGCAGTCGTTGACGGCTTCTGCCAGGAGCCGTATACTGAGGCTTGATTTGACGCAGAGACGTCCGGGAGTTCATGGGTGCCGATTTACGAATATGAGTGCACGCGCTGCCAAGCGGTGCGCGATGTAAAGCACGGCTTCAAGGAAGTTAATACGGAGTCGTGTCCGAAATGCGGCGGCGAGCTCAAGCGCTTGTTCAACCCCGCCGGGATCGTGTTCAAAGGCTCCGGATTCTACATCAACGATTCGCGTAAACCGAGCGAAACGAAATCGGAAGCGAAAAGCGAAAAATCGGAGAGCAAGCCCGACTCGGCTCCGAAAAGCGACGCTAAGGGCAAGGGCGACGCCGCGGCCTGAGCCGCACCCTCACGCCGAAGTTTGAGCTTGCCGCCAGAGTCCCGTGAAATCCGGGAAACTCACGGCGATGCATTCCTCATCATCGATCGCGTGTGGTCCCGTCGGCGCGGCGAGCGCCGCGATCGCCATCGCGATGCGATGATCCTCGTGCGTTCGTAAGACGCGTTCGGGCGCTTTTGCGCCGCCGCCTTCGATATCGAGCCCGTCGGGATATTCGCGCACGGTGATGCCGCATGCGGTGAGCGTCTCCGCGATCGTGGTGAGGCGGTCGGACTCCTTTCCGCGCAAATCCGCGGCGTCGCGAATGCGCGTGGTCCCTTCGGCGTGCGCCGCAAGCACGGCGAGGATCGTGATTTCGTCGATGGCACGCACCACGAGCGTCCCGTCGAGCGTCGTCGCGCGAAGCGGCCGGTAGCGCACGCGCAAATCCGCGATCGGCTCGCCGTCGAGATCGCGCTCGTTCGTTAGTTCGATATCGGCGCCCATCGCGCGCAACGCATCGATGACGCCCGTCCGAGTCGGGTTTACCCCGACTTCGCGCAACAGAAGATCGCTACCGGGCGCGAGTGTGGCGCCCGCAAGAAAGAAGGCGGCGCCCGAAAGGTCGGCCGGAATTCGAACGTCTTGTGCGACCGTCACACCCGGTTCGAGTTCGATCGTCCGGCCGTCGAAGCGAATCTCTCGCCCGAATCTGCGCAGCAGCCGTTCCGTATGATCGCGCGACGATTCGTCGCCCGTTATACGTACGCGGCCGCGAGCGTCGAGATTCGCGAACAAAATGGCCGACTTTATTTGAGCCGAAGCAATCTCCAGCGCAAAATCGCCACCACGGGGCGAAGCGATCCCGCGGACGGTCGCGGGCAACCGGCCGGCATTCGTCGTAACGTCCGCTCCGAGCGCGCGCAGCGGCCGCGCGACGCGCTCCATCGGCCTTCGCCGCAGCGATGCATCGCCGTCGAATCGGGCCGTGATGCCGTGCCCCGCGCACAATCCCATCAAAAGCCGCGTCGTGGTCCCGGAATTGCGCGCATCGATCGTCCCGGCCGGATCGTGCAGCGTCCCGCCCGTCACGACGATCGAATCGCCCCGATCGTCGACCTGCGCTCCAAGCGCCGCCACCGCATCGCGCGTAGCGAGCACGTCCTCACCGCGATTCGGCTCCCCGATCACCGATCGCCCCCGCGCGACCGCCGCCAGCATCAACGCCCGATGCGATATCGACTTATCCCCCGCCACGCGCACGACCCCACGCAACGCCCCCTGCTCAAACCTCAAACGCCCATCCCAACTCCAGAACCACGCCCGGCCTCCGCCAAACCCTCATGCCACCAAACCCGCCCACACCCTCGCCACCCCGCCGCGCACAGCCCAGCGCCTTGCGGCCCCAGCCGCAACAGCGCCGCCCACCCACGCACCCCAAAGCCCAGCGCCTTGCGGCCGCAGCCGCAACAGCGACGAACTCGCATAGCCACGCACCACAAAGGCCAGCGGCTTGCGGCGTAGCCGCAAACGCGATGAATTCCGTTCCATTGACCCGGTCCGCGAGCGCCACACGCACCATAAGAATGGAATTCTCTAGGGAAGGTGGGATTCGAACCCACAAGAGCGTAAGCTCAACCGCTTTTGAGGCGGTCGCGTAGACCGTTCCGCCACTTCCCCGTCGTTCCGTTGCTTCGTTCGACCGGGGACGAGCCCTTCGCCTTAGGGCGCCCTGTCGACACATCCCGTATCCGCAAACGCTCGCAGACGCTCGCTCGCGGCGCGGAGCGAGAGCGCGCGTTCGTAGCCGAAAGCGAGCCGCGTCGTCGAGTCCGGCGTCTGTGCGATGCGCACGAGCATCGAGTTCGTGCGGCCGGCGATCGTAACGGGCTCGAGGGATGGGTTCCAGGCGACGAGCGCCAGTTCGTGCGACGCCACATCGAAAAGTCCGAGCGCATGCAAAGCAGTCGGCAGCGTTTCGCGATCGATCTCGGCCAGCGGCCGAACGCGTTCGGTCAGCAGCCACGCGTGCGGCGCGCGAACGTCGCCGACGGCAAGCGACGTAACGGAGACCGGACGTTGCCGCCGCGCGAGCGCGCCCGTTCCGATGAAGCGATCGGTAAGTTCCGCCGTAAAGCAGCGGGCGTGCGGTGCGAGCGCGAGCGTGCGCGAGAATCGCGCGCCCTGCGGATACGCATCGGGTGCGGCGTAAAAAAGGCGTACGACCGCGCGCGCGCCGCTTTTCAGGATCTGCGCGCGATACGGGCGATTAAAAAATCCGGCCGGCATCGCATTCGTGAACTTGGCGATGCGATCGACCGTCGAAAGCGGCGGTTGGATGAGTACGTCGTCGCGCAGCGCGCCGACGGTCGTGAAGATATTCGTCGCACGCGCTTTGTCTTCGAAGACGAACGCGCGGCCGCCGGCAGTCGGCGCGAGGATCACTCGTATGCGATCGTTCTCGAGAACGATCGCGCCTTCGCCGTCGCGATAGACGTCGGCCGCGTAAGCGCGCGACGCGTTCGCGAGAACGGCCGGGTGCGGTGGTTCGTAGGCGAGCACGTCGCTTCGGATCGGTAACGTTCCGCGTTTCGCAGCGGGCGAAGGAACGCCCGCGGCATGCGGCTCGCGCGATTTGCGCACGTCGCTTGCGATGCTACCGCTCGTAAGCATTTCGACCTGCGTCGTCCGCGCGGGTATGCGATAGCTGAGGTTTCGCTTCGCAATCGAGGCGATGAAACGGCAATCGCGCGCGGTGCTCGAGATCGTAAATAGTAATCGTACGCGCATCACGTCGCTTTGCGACGCCCGCCGCACACCGCGCACGATACCTTCGATCGGACAG
>CAXTIY010000393.1:0-3250 GCA_964244215.1 uncultured bacterium | reverse complement strand
CGGGGCGCAGCCACGCATCGCGGAACGCGCGCAGATCGGCCGGCGTCAGCTGCGGATCCGGTAAATTCGCATAGGCCTGCAGATCGTCGACGGTCGAGCCCGTGGCGTAGTAATTCGCCGTTACGTCGAGCTTCGGCACGCCGGTCGGCGCGAGCCGCATGATCGTTCCGAAAACGCCGACGAACGCGAGCGCGCGTTCGCGTTTTAAATCCGCGAGCGCCTGCAACCGAACGTATGCGTCGCTTGCGGAGATGCCCGGAACGCGCGCCGCAACGAGGCCGCCGTAGGCGAGCATGTCGCTCGAGGCGACGATGGCCGAAGCGCTCTGCGTGCGCTCGGACTGCAGCCAGCGCACGATCGCGTCCGGATCGCCCGGCTGCAGATAGTTGCCGATTAGCGCGCGCGGTGGCGTGAGCACCGGCTGCCCTGCAATCGCGCCGAGTAGAATCGGAAGCTGATAGGTAACGGGCCGGTCGTCGAGCGGTACGAACGCAATCGGTGCCGGCGCAAGCCCGTGCGACGCGGCCTGCGCCGTTTGCGTAGTCGCGGGCTCAGGCAGCGCCGCATGCGTGCGCGACGAAGTCGCGCCGAACAGCATGGTAGCGACGAGCGCCGCGACTATCCGCGCACGCGTAGCGGGCGACGTCATTCCAAATCGAGCAACGGCCGCAGAAAGCCATCGTGTTCCGCGAGCGCCGCGCGGGCGCCGCGCGCGTCGAGCGCGCGGCACCCCATCACGACGGCGACTTTTACGCTGCCTTGCGCTTCGTCGAGCAACGTTCGCGCGCGCGCTTCGTCGACCGCGGCGAGCGCCGTTACGAAACGTACGGCGCGCGCGCGCAGCTTCGCATTGGTCGCGACGACGTCGACCATGAGATTATCGTGCACCTTGCCGAGACGTATCATGGCTCCCGTCGAAAGGGCGTTGAGTACGAGCTTTTGCGCCGTGCCGGCCTTGAGCCGCGTCGAGCCTGCGACGGGTTCCGCACCCGTCTCGAGCACGATTGCGAGTTCGGCTTCCGTGACGAGCGGCGCGCGCGGATCGCTCGCGACGCCGACCGTGAGCGCCCCCGCCGCGCGCGCGGCGCGCACGGCCGCGATGACGTACGGCGCACCGCCGCTTGCGGAGATGCCGACGACGGCATCGCCTGCGGTAATCGCGTTCATCTCGCGCGTGCCGGCCGCCGCGTCGTCTTCGGCGCCTTCGATCGCGCGCACGAGCGCCGCCGCACCGCCCGCGACGTGCGCGACCACGAGCGACGGCGGCGTACCGAACGTGGGCGGGCATTCGGCCGCATCGAGCATCGCGAGCCGCCCGCTCGTTCCCGCCCCGACATAATGCAACGTACCGCCCGCGCGTAGGCGTAAGGCGATGGCGTCGACGGCGGCAGCGATAGCGGGCGTGGCCCGCGCGACGGCTTCGGCGGCCGCGGTTTGTTCGCGCGCGAGCAGCGCGACGATGGCGACGGTACCCAGCATATCGAGATCGCGCGCCCGGGCCGCGGCTTCCGTTGCGGGAAGCGCCGCGCCACGCCCGTTCACGCGAGCGCTTCTGCGAAGCGCAGCGCCGTGCGCGCGGGCTCGTCGCGGACGCGCATGATTTGCGCGCCCGGCAATTCGCTCGTTACGCGTTGTTCGAGCAAGAACGACAACAACGAATTCTCTCGCAGCAAGCCGCCCGCAAAAACGACGACAGGATACTCGGGCAGCTCGACGGCACGCGCGGCGGCGCGCGCGAGGTCGCCGAGTTCTTGTGCGGCGCTCTGCACGATCTTCGTCGCTACGCGATTACCGCGATCGGCTTCGGCGATCACGGCAGGAGCGAGCGCCGCGATGCGCGCGACGTCGAGCGATTCGCCGTAGAGCGCCTCGAGCAGTGCACCGAGGTCCGGAGCGGCGAGCGCCGTCGCGACGGCGGCGCTCGTTTCATCCGGGCGTTCGCGGCCGTCGTAGACGCGAGCGAGCCGCCGTACCACGGCCATCCCGATCGCGAACGCCGAGCCTTCGTCGCCCGCGAGGTAGCCCGCGCCGCCGACCCGCGCGTGGCGCTCGCCGTGTTCCGCGTACGCGACGCTGCCGGTTCCGGCGATCACGACGACGGCCGGACCCGACGCCGCTCCGGCACGTAAGGCCACGCGAAGATCTTCCTCGACGGCAAGCGCGGCTGCGGGAAAGGCGGCGCTCATTGCGTCCGCGAGGGCCCGGCGCACGGGCGCGCGACTCGCACCCGCAACGGCGACGAACAGCGCATTCACGGCGGCTCCAGCTGCGACTTCGAGCGCGGTATCCACGATGGCGGCCGCGGCCGCCGCATTTCCGAGAGAGCTTGCGTTAGCCGGACCACCGTACGCACTCGCGACGTACGTTCCGTCGCGCGATAACGCGGCGACCGTCGCCGTTCCGCCGCCGTCGATGCCGATCGCGATGCGTTCGCTCATGCGCCGTCGTTCGCCATCACCTCGGCGCGTATCTTCGCAAGCAGGGCGCCTAGCGCAAAGGGTACGATCGCACCGAGCACCGTTTGCCGCGCGGCACCCGTCGCGCCCGGAAGATTCGCCGGACGGCCGCGCAGCGTTTCGTAACCGAGAATAGCGAACGCGATCGCTTCTTTCGCGCTTGCATCGAGGCCGAGTTCGTCCGAGATGATGAGCGTGCAGCCGTCGCGCGCGAAGCGTTCGCGCAGCAGACGCACGAGCGTCGCATTACGCGTGCCGCCGCCACTCGCGACGACGCGCGCCGGGCCCGGCCCGTAATCGGCAAGCGAATCCGCTATCGTCGCGACGGTAAAAGCGCACAGCGTCGCGCATCCGTCCTCGAGCGAGAGATCTTCGAAGAGATCGGCCTGCGCCGCGAGCAATTGCACGCCGAAACGCTCGCGCCCGGTCGATTTCGGCGGCGGCAGCGCGAGGAAGAACGCTTCGCGGGCGCACAGTTCGCGCACCACGCGTTCGCTCGCGACGCCGCGCGCGGCATACGCACCGTCCGGATCGAAGTCCTCGGCGCCCGCCGTTCGCGCGCGCACGAATGCATCGATCAGCATGTTCCCGGGGCCGGTATCCCAAGCCGTGGCACGCTCGGGTTCCGCGCCGCGCTTTAAGATCGTCACGTTCGCGATGCCGCCGAGGTTGAGGGCGATCGTGTGCCCTTCGCTCGACGCGAGCAACAGCGCATCGACGTACGGCACGAGCGGTGCGCCGTCGCCGCCCACGGCGCAATCGGCACGCCGAAAATCGAAGACGACGCTCGCGCC
>CAXTIY010000392.1:0-3266 GCA_964244215.1 uncultured bacterium | reverse complement strand
GAGCAATTCGTCGCCGGGCACGCACGCGACCTCGAGTTTTTCGCGTATCTGCAATGGCAGGCCGACGTCCAGCTCGCTGCCGCCGTGGCCTCCGGCTCCGGTCTACGTATCGGTCTCTATCGCGACCTCGCGGTCGGAGCGAGTCTCGGCGGCGCCGATAGCTGGGCGCTGCAAGCGACGTTGCGTGCGAGCGTAACCGTCGGGGCGCCCCCAGATGTGTTAAATCGTCGCGGCCAAGCATGGGGTGTGGCGCCGTTCGATCCGCTAGCGCTGCGCGCCGCAGCGTACGAGCCCTTCATCGCGTTGTTGCGATCAAACATGCGGCATGCCGGAGCGCTACGGATCGACCACGTTATGACGCTCGCGCGCCTGTACTGGATTCCGGAGAGTACAGAAGCGAGCGCCGGTGCTTACGTTACGTATCGGCTCGACGAACTTCTCGGCATCATCGCACTCGAAAGCCGGCGAGCGCGCTGCATGGTCATCGGCGAGGATCTCGGCACCGTTCCGGATGGCTTCCGCGAACGCATGCGCCGGGCGCGCGTTCTATCGTATCGACTTCTAGAATTCGAACAAGATGAGGAACGTTTCTTCGCGCCGCAAGAGTATCCGGAACTCGCTCTCGTGTCTACGGGGACCCACGACTTGCCGTCGATCGGTGCCTATTGGACCGCACACGACGTCGACGTGCGCGCCGAACTCGGATTGCTCGAGGACGAAGCCGCCGCCACGCTCGAACGCGATGAGCGAGCGAAAAAACGCGTTCGGCTGCTGGCGGCGTTGCGGGGCGCCGGACTGCCCGAGCGCGACGTGCGCCGTTTCGACGACGCGGCCGCCCGCCCGGACGATCGTGAAACGCTTGCCGAAATCGCGTTATGGGTTAACCGTTTCCTCGCCCGTTCACCGAGCCGTCTGCTGATGGTGCAACTCGAAGATCTGCTCGGTGACGTCGAACAGATTACCATGCCGACTACGACGGACGAGCATCCGAATTGGCGCAGGCGAACCTCGATCATACTCGAGGATCTTCCGACGGATCCTCGCTTTATGGCGCTTGCATCGGCGCTGCAGTGCGAGCGTGGCAGCTGAGCGTGGCAGCTGAGCTGCGGACGCCTGACAGCAGCGACGCCTGGCTCGTGTAGTGCCGGTTGCTGTAGTAATCACGACGCCGGACTTTAGGACGTTGCCCGGCTCCTTGCTTCACCTGATGGTGTGGCGCTATGGCAGTTATAGAATCGATAACGACCGCTGCTTGGATAACCTAACGGCAGTTGCGCTCTCTAGGGAAGGTTACTCGTGATGTTCACGGCGACGGAAGAAAAGGTCGACGCGATTCGGCGGCGCCCCTATGCCCGGGAACTCGTCAAGGAAGAGGACGGCACGTGGTTCGCGCGCATCGTCGAATTCAAAGGCTGCATCACGGTCGGCGACACGGAAGCCGAAGCGCTCGCAAACCTGGAAGACGCGATGATCGGGTGGGTGACGGTCATGGTCGAAGACGGCGAGTCGATCCCCGAACCGATCAAGGACGCATACAGCGGCAAGTTTATGGTTCGCGTGCCGAAGTCGCTTCATCGGGATCTCGCGCGGCGCGCCGACATGGAAGGCGTTTCTCTGAACAGCTTGGTCAACACCGAGCTTGCGTGGGCTCTCCGCTAACGCAGGCTCGCTTCGCCTTATTCGTTTGCCGCTCCGATTCGATGCGGCGCGCGAACTCGTCGATAACGGCTCGGCGGCCGGCGTGCCGCTTTCCAAGTGACAGCGATGCGTGGCCTCCGAGGAGGATCACGGCCGGCTCACCGGCGACGCCGCGTGCGCGACTGCGAAGATGCCTCGGTTCGCATCATCTTCGACGCGAGCGCGTGGTCGTTACCCAAAGCGATGCGTGACCGATCGAGCTCCATCGCGTCGTCTTCGAGGCCGACCTCGCGTGCTTCGGTCGCTGCGTTCGAAAGAATGGACTCTGCCGAAGCGATGTCGCCGCATTCGGCACGTTCGGCTGCGCTACGTCGTGCGATTACGCTTCTTGCGATGACCAGATGCTGCGCCACGATCGTATCCATCGGCGTCGCCTCGAGCCCCGTCGCTCGATCGATTGCGACGAGGGCCGTCAGCTCTTTGAAAGCGACTTCGCCCGCGACTTGATGATACTTGAGACTCACGCCCGTCAGCGGATGCGTTCCATCGGTTCGCGGCGCGCACCGGAAGCGAACGAGCACCTGCCGATCGTCGCCGGAGACGATGTCGCCACACGCGATCGAAAGACCCTGCGCTCGCGACTGAACCGGATACCCGCTCACTACCGTTGCCTCGAGGACGTTCGCGTCGGGCGCAATCTCGAGAACCAGATTTTGCGCGTAGAGTCCGATGAGTTCTTCGAACTCGCTAGCGAGGATTTGCCCCACACCATCGAGTGTGTCGAGGTGGTGCAGATTTCCGCCACTTTGCGCGGCGAGCAGCGACAGCACGGCGTCATCGTATTCGGCGCCGACGCCGACGGCGGTCGTCGCGATTCCGCGTGTCCGTAAGCCGGCGGCGATGGTGGTGAGTTGGTCGTGATCGGTAATGCCGGCATTCGCATGGCCGTCGCTCAGAACGACGATGCGGCTGTAGGTGCCCGGGTCCGCGGCGCTCGCGACGATGTCGGACGTCGAGAGCCAGCCGGCGGATAAGTTCGTCATGCCGCCGACATCGATGCCCGCAATGCCATACGAATCGCCGCTTTGTCGCTAGCTTTTTGGCCCGTAACCACGGGAGTCGCAAGGTCGTCGAAGGCGACGATCGTCAAGCGGTCTTCGGGAAGAAGCTGATCGACGAATTGTCCGAGGGCGGCCTTGGCGATGGCGAGCGGTTCCCCGCTCATCGAACCCGAGCGATCGAGCGCAACGCCGAGATTGACGGGTCGTCGTTCGATCTTGCCGAGCGGCGCCGAGATCGTCACGAGGAGCAGCGCTTCTGCATCGGCGCATGCCGTAATCGACGAATGCGAGAGGCGGTATGAGAGTTTCACGCCATCATGGTAGCGGGGTCGCGCGTCAACCGTTTGTCGCGCCGGTCGCGCGGCCGCTCGAAGCGACGGCCTAGCCGTCGCATGAGTCGGGCGGCGACTAGCCCGGTCGCCTTTCTTCGGAAACGATCGTGGCGAGCGCCGGACGAGAGCTATCTTGGAGCGGCTAGAAACTCGCTGTAGCTTACTCACCGATCCTGCTGCCGCATCTGCCGAACGGTACCGTTGCGGTGATCGGATAACATCCAGACATGGGTGA
>CAXTIY010000391.1:0-3278 GCA_964244215.1 uncultured bacterium | reverse complement strand
CGCTCGTGCTCGCGTTTCGTCGCCGACCACGCTTCCGTCGCGAACCCGAATGACGCGCTCCGCGTGTCGCGCGGTTTCCGGATCGTGCGTGACCATGATGATCGTGCGGCCGCTCTCGCTTAATTGACGGAATAGGCCCATAATCTCGACGCTCGTCTGCGAATCGAGATTGCCCGTCGGTTCGTCCGCGAGCAGGACGGCCGGATCGTTGACGAGTGCGCGTGCGATCGCGACCCGTTGTTGCTGGCCGCCCGAAAGTTCGCTCGGCTTGTGTGCCGCGCGATCGCTCAAGCCGACTTCGCCGAGCACGCGCGACGCGACACGCTCGCGGTCGCGCGGTGACAAGCCCGCATAGAACAAGGGCAGCGCGACGTTCTTAAGCGCGCTCGTGCGCGCCAGCAGATTAAACCCTTGGAAAACGAACCCGAGTTTCTTGAGGCGAATGGCCGCGAGGCTGTCGTCGTTCAGCGTCCCGACGTCGACGCCGTCGAGTTCGTAGGTGCCGCTCGTGGGACGGTCGAGGCAGCCGATGAGGTTCATCAACGTCGATTTTCCCGAACCCGAAGGCCCCATGATGGCAACGTACTCGCCGCGCGCGATCGTGAAGCTCACGCCGCGGAGCGCATGCACTTCGAGCGCGCCCGTGCTGTACGTCTTGACGACGTCGCGCATCGCGATGACGTCACTCATAGCGTAGCGCTTCGATCGGGTCGAGCCTGGCTGCGCGATACGCGGGATACGTGCCGAAGACGAGCGTGACGAGCGTCGCGAAGCCGGCCGCAATCGCGACCGACTGCAGCCACGGCACCTCCGGCACGACGCCCGAAATCGCGACGAGCGCGAAGCGGTCGACGAGGTAGCCCCCCGCAAGACCGAGCACGAGGCCGATGCCGCAACCGACGAGCGAAAGCAGCAGGGCTTCGATGAAGAACTGCGCGAGCACCTGACCGCTCGTCGCGCCGATTGCCTTACGTACGCCGATTTCGCGCGTGCGTTCGCTAACCGATACGAGCATGATGTTCATGATATTGATCCCGGCGACGACGAGCGAAACCGCACCGATCAGCGCGACGACGATCGTGAGCGCCGTAAATATTCCGTCGATCGACGACGAGAACGTTTTTCGATCGAACGTTTGATATTCCGGATGGCCGTGCTTGGCGCTCGTCAGAAACGCCTTCACGCGATTCTCCGAATCCGTAATTTGCGTAGCGTCTCGTACGATGAAGTGAGAGGCCGCGAGCGGCTTTCCGCCGAGAAGATATTCCCGCTCGAAGGTGGTGTACGGCACGTGAATGTCGCCGCTAAAATTTATCGGTAGAATACCTTGCGTGGGCGGTCCCTGCACGCCGACGATCGTGTAGCGGCGGTCGCCGATGCGCAGACGCGTCCCGACCGGATCTCCGCCGTCCGGAAAGAGTTTATCGTAGGCGGCGTGGGCGAGCACGCAGACGTGCGCGCCGCTTGCGACGTCCGCGTGCGTGAGGTCGTGGCCGTACACGAGCGGCACCGTGGCGAACGCGATATCGCTATCGGCCGAAACGCCGAAGTGGCCGTGCGCGTGCCCCGCGCTCGCGTAGACGGTAACGTTGCCTGCGGGCAGCGCGACCAGCACGTTCGGCACAGCCGCGCGCACGTCGCTCAGATCCTTTACCGTTATGACGGCTTGCGTGAAGTTCGCTTGACGCGGATTCGGGAATAGGAAAAAACTGCGGTCGTTTAAGCTGCCGAGAACGCCCGTTACGGCGCCCGACATGCCTTTGCCGAGGATCTGGATGGCGATCACGGCCGCGACGCCGACGATAAGGCCGAGGATCGTCAAGAACGTGCGCATCCGATTACCGAGCAGCACGCCGAGGGCTTCGGCAAAGAACGGCCCGATTAGGGTAAGCACGTTAGTTCCGCATCGCTTCGATCGGATCGAGCTTACCCGCGCGAATCGCCGGATACGTACCGAACGCGACGCCGACGAACATCGAAAAGCCGACTGCCGTTCCGACGATGAGCAACCACGGCAAAGGCGCGGGGCCCAGCAGCGACGAGATAACGCCGTAAGCGAGCAACACCGCGGCGATCCCGAGCACCATACCGACGCCGCCGCCGACGAGCGATAGGATAATCGCTTCCATCAAGAATTGCAGCACGATGTCGCGGCTGCTTCCGCCGATCGCTTTGCGAATGCCGATCTCGCGCGTGCGCTCGCTGACCGAGACGAGCATCATGTTCATCACGCCGATACCGGCGACGAGCAGCGCGACGCCGCCGATCGCCGTCAGCCCCGTGCCGACCACGCCGATCGTCCGCTCGAAGGCGCGCTCGAACGCCGTCGCATCTTGAAACGTATACGTCGCGCGCGGTCCGTGCAGATGCCGTAGCGCGGCCGTCACGCCCGCGCGCACGTCCTCTACCGTCGCGCCCGGTTGCGGATAGAGCGTGAGCGAATCGAGCGGGCCCGGCACGAGTTCGTGAAACGTCGAATACGGAATTTCGAGATAGTCGCTGCCGCCTTGACTGTTGAAGATACTCGACGTGATATCGCTGTATACGCCGATTACGCGAAAGCGCACGCCGTCGATGCGCAGAATCGCGCCGAGAGCCCGGCCGCTCGGCCCCGCGAAGCGGTCTTCCATAGCGGCTCCGAGCAAGCAGACGTGGGCGGCGCCCGCGACGTCTCGCGCATCGATCCGGCGGCCCTCGCGTAATTGCAGCGAATCGACGATGTAATCCGTTTGACTCGCGACGGGTCCGATAAAATCGACGCCGTTGCCCACGATGTGATAGTTCCGCTGGTAATTCGGAATAGCGTGCGACACGACGTTAGCCGCTTGCGCCGCGACGATCGCCGCGTCGCGATAGGCGATTTCGGCCGATTTCGGATCGTCTTGTTCGGGATCGACCGTCGCGAAGATTCCGGGATCGCCGAAGGCGTCGAGGGTGCCCGAAATGCCACCCGAAGCCGCGTGACCTATGCCGAGAACCGCGATCACCGAGCTCGTACCGATGATCATGCCGAGCATCGTGAGTGCGGAGCGCGCGCGATTACGCCAGAGCGCTTCGAACGCTTCGCGCGCGTAGGCGGTGATGCGCGAGAGAGACGTACCGACGGTCGCGCTCAGGGGCTCGCGCGGCCGGCGGGTGCCGAGGTCGCGTCGCCCGCGGGAGCCACGCGGGCACCCGCGACGATATCCATCTTATCCGCGACGATCGTATCGCCATCGCGCAATCCGCTCTTGACGACGGCTTGCGTATCGTTCTGCGAGCCGAGCCGGACCGGGGTT
>CAXTIY010000390.1:0-3293 GCA_964244215.1 uncultured bacterium | reverse complement strand
GCCACTCGCCTTCAATCGGCCGCTTCAGAAAGGCGTTGACGCGTTCATCGATTTCAGAGCACAGACGAGAGACTTGGCTCTTCGAAATTCCGGACATTCCCATGGCCTGAACCAAGTTGTCAACCGATCGCGTTGAGACACCTTGGATGTACGCTTCTTGCACGACGGCGACGAGCGCTTTCTCGGCGGTACGCCTGGGTTCCAGGAACGCCGGAAGGTACGACCCTTTCCGTAGCTTTGGGATCTTGAGGTCGACGGTGCCGGCACGTGTTTCCCACAGCCGCTCGCGGTAACCGTTGCGGCTATTGACGCGATCGCTCGTGCGGGCGCCGTAGTCCGCGCCGCAACGTTGCTCGACCTCGAACTCCATGAGCCGCTCGACTACATGCCCCAGGAGCTCGCGGACGATGTCGTCCTGGCAACCCTTTTCAACGAGCTCAGTGAGTGCCATACTGTGCTTGGCCATCGTGGTTCCTCCGGTGTTGGAAAGTTGTCTGCAAACACAACCTTCGTCGAGAGCCACGATGGCCGCTCTCTATCTCATATCGGACCGCTTCTCGTACACCACTCCCTGGGACACGATCCAGGCCGCTGCATTCGCAATCGGTCTCCGGTTCGAGAACCAGCAATGGCGAGCGATAGAGAACGCGCGATGGGCTACTCGGATCGAGAAGCGCGACGCCCATACAATACCGTGAATGTCCGTTCGATGCGGAGAAGAAAGGAGTTCCGCCTTAGACGAGCTTGAAATCTGTCTTGACAATGGGGTCCACCTTAGTCGCGGCGATGCGCGGACCCGTCGGCGATTTCATGCGTTGGCTTTTCATCTCGGCGGCCAAACCGGGGAGCCCTTTACCGTACGCGTGTGAGCCGAATAGCGATACCAGTTCGCCGTTCGGCTCAACGCGAGCAAAGGTCCAACGCGAGACAGGCACCATTCCGAGAATGTCCGAGACGATCGGGTACGCCGGATCCGATTCCGGCATTGCGGATTGGAGAATCGAGGCGTTGCTTGGAAAGCAAACGTCTCTATGGAACGCAACAGTTGCCTAACCGGTATGAACGAGGTTGACGCAAAAACGTTCGTCGCCGTTCTGCGCGATGTCGATGCATCGTCGCTCGTAACACTTATGGCTCTCAATGTCACCAAGCTCGGAAAGCGGTCGCTGAGCGTTATTGTTTGCGATGTAGACGATCTCGACGTCGATCCGCTCGAGATGATCCGTCAGCTTCGATTCGTGTTGCCCGACTGCATCATCGCCGTTCACACCGATATCGCCGGCAGTGAGTGGGCCCTCGCATGTCACCTTGCGGGAGTGAACTGTTTACTTTCCAAGCGATCGAGTGTCGACAAGCTAGCTGCCGGGTTGCGCATCGGCCTGGAGAGCGGCTGTTTTACCGATCCGCATTTCGCCATCGGACGTTCGCGAGCGAACTAGCCGCGAATCCGCACGGCGTGACGTTGACGTCATGCGCTGGCCTCGCTCCGCACAAGATGCCATATTCGGAAGACGATGCGCTCCTCGGCCAAGGATGACGTATGGAGCTTCGACTACCAGATCATCCACAACTCCTTATGCAGATGAGACGACGGCGGCCCCATGACTATGCGAAAGTCCGCAACTATCCGCGTTAGCGCTTTGGCAACTACGTTGCGAGCACTCCATGTTGCTGCCGGAGCACTCGATACGGTCGGGAACTCGAAAATGCCTTCGAGGCCGTGGCGCAGGATAATTTGTCGCACCGCTTTATTTTCAGCCCTCAGTTCGATCGCTCCGCCGACCTCGCGCAACTCACGTAGCGCGGAAATCAGAGCGGCGATCGTCTTCGCCGCAAGACTGTCGCCTGCCAGGACGATTCGCAATTGTGAATTCGCGCGTTGCGGACGTAACAGCGACTTGGTCGCTGCGGCAATCGCGCTCTGCGTTTCAATGCTATCTTCCGTGAAGCGTAGGGTTAGGGTCTCTGGTGGAGCAAACATCCGCTTTCTCCTGATACGATAGAAGACTCGTAATTGTACGCCTTCGCGTATATCAATGCAAGTGAATACTCGTATTCAATAAGAGTGTTCTTTGTTGGCGATTCTACCGATTCCAACCATGGACTTCCGGTTTGCGAAGAACGTCTTGGCGAGGGCATTCGACGTTAAGCAGATTGCGCAAACGAATCAGGTCTGGGCCGGAGAAATAACATACGTCCCCACGCGCGAGGGCTGGCTGTACCTTGCGGTCGTTCTTGATCTCGTTTCGCGTCGCGTGATCGGCTGGTCGATGGATTCGACGATGGATCGCAAACTCGTCGTCACGGCGCTACGTACGGACATCGTTAATCGCCGGCCTAAGCGATGAACGCTTTTTCATTCAGACCGGGGCAGCCAATATGCAAGCGCGGAATTCATCGAGTTTCTTGCTCTGCATGGTATCATTGCGAGCACGATTCGCAAGGGGACTGCTCGGTCAATGCGGTCGTTGAAAGCTTCTTCGGCAGTATGAAAACCGAACTCGGCGATCCGATCTTCGAGAGCAGATCTGCGGCTCGTGCAGCATACTGTCCGGGAAACTGGGCCAAGCTCAACTTGCCTTAAGAGAGTGGCGGAGGTGGTACAGCAGAAAGGTTTCAGCATCGGCAATCGGAGCGGCTTCAGAATCGACGGAGCCTCCGCCAATATGTCCGGTGCCTCGCGCGACATAAAGTAGAATCGGTGCCTTTCCGCTCTGCGCCCACTGCAGTGATGCAGCAAACTTGTATGCGTGCGCCGGCGAGACGCGGTCGTCATCGGTTGATGTCATCACGAGGGTAGCCGGGTACCGAAAGCCTTGCCGTATATGGACGAGAGGCGCATAGCGATACAGCCATCCGAACTGCTCAGCACTCGCTATGGGCGAACCAACCTCACCGATCCAGGCCGACTCGATACCATAGGTATAACCTCGAAGAACGTCAACCGGGCCCGCGCTTTCGACGACTGCGCCAAATAACTCTGGATGTTGAACTTCCGTAACGCCGACCAAGAGGCCACCACCCGAGTGCCCGTAGCTGCCAAGCGTTTTTGTTGAGGCGAAGCGGCGCTTAATGAGAAGGCGCGCCGCGGCTGCGAAGTCATCGAACACGTGTTGCTTTTTGCCGAGCATGCCGGCTCGGTGCCATTGCTCGCCGTACTCTCCGCCGCCGCGAACGCACGCGATCGCATATGTTCCGCCGTTGGCCAGCCATGCCGCCCCGGCCGTTGACCAGCTTGGCTTGTACGAGTCGCCGAAGCCGCCGTAACCCGTAAGCAATGTCGGCGTCGATCC
>CAXTIY010000389.1:0-3304 GCA_964244215.1 uncultured bacterium | reverse complement strand
TACGACCCTCTCGTTGCGGGCGATCACTACCCGGGGGACCGCATCGACGGCATCGATCGCGCCGAGCAATCGCTACGCGCCGTTCGCGAGTCGGCGTACAACGAGGCGCTAGCGGTGCTCGGCTATATGCCGCGTCTGCTGCGGCCGCTATTCTTACTTTGGTCGACCGTTATTGGCACGCGGCTCTTGCCTGGGCTCTTGCAGTATCTGCTCAACGGCACGAGGCATCCGGCGATCGGGCAACTCTTCGTGGAGACGGTCAGAGCGCGGCTCCAAGCCGCGCGGACGCTGCGCGGCTCGAGAAGCTAGCCCCCTTAGCGGTCGGCAGGCTCCGACGTCTCGGCACCTCCGCTATTCGAGATCGTCGTCGCGTGCAGCGTGCCGTCGGCACCATAATCCCCCGTAATGGTGACGAGCTTCCCGAGGTAGAGCGGTGCCGCGTACGTATGCGTGGCGATCGCGGCTGCAGCGTCGACCTGCTGCGAGCGTCCATTGCGCAGCGCGACGGTCAACGTATTGCCGGCGATCCGAGCGATCGTTCCATAGATGACGTGACCGCTCGGCACGGCGCGTCGCGTCGCGTCGCTTTCCGAGCGAACGGTCTGCGCGGCGTCGCTCGCAACGACGTCGGCAGCGTTCTTCAGTCCGAACACGCCGACTGCGCCGTCGACGGGCACATAGACCTTACCATTCGCGACCATCGGTGAGACGAACGGTCCGGGAACCTGGGCCGCACCCGGTGGAACGCTCCAGTTGCCCGCCACTCCCGAGAACAGCTTACTGCTCATGTTGAGCGCGTTGAAGGCGTAGATCGTCATCGAGCCGCCGTTTTGGCCGGGACTTTGAATCGACCAGACGATGGCGGTGTTGGCGGTTCGCCCGTTGGACGTCACGATCGGAATCGAGCCGCCCGGATTCCCCCGCGTACAGATCATGCACGGAACGGCACTTTGGGACGATTGTACTGAAAGCGATACGGGTGACTTGTTGAGGTTATAGGTGCTCAGCGGCGCCCAATTACCACTCTCGCCGCCGCCGCCGTATATGACGTGCGAGGTGCCGGCCGCATCTTGGAAATACGCGGGACCTCCCCACATCCAACCGGCCGTGTTTCCGTGCCATAGGGCTCCCGCTTCGTTCGCTTGCCGGCCCCCGAGCTTGTCGCGGTTAAGGATGTATTTCTGACAGCCCGTGGTTCCGCCGTTCGCGGCACCGGCGCCGCACTTGCCGCCCGCGACGATCATGTGCGCGTAAGGGCCGGTTTGGTCGGGCACGAGCATGATGCCGCCCGAACCGAGATCGTTATCGGATTTCGAGTCGTTGGCTTCGGCGTATGGCGAGAAGGTCGAAACGTTCCCCGCCCCGCGGCTGAGCGTGCCCGCAATCTTCACGACGGACATACCGAACGTGTTGACTCCGCCGTCGTACGGTCCGTTGCCCGTCGCGAAGTAGACGTTGCCTTGCGGATCGGCTGCCGGTCCGTACGCGCTCCAGATAGACCCGAGATACGTTCCGGAGCCGTCATTGGCGTTCGATGTGTCGAGCATGTTGCCGGTCATTTTGAGCGACGAGGCGCTGTACGCGAGCATCCAACCGTGGACGAAGTTGTCTTTCCAATCGCATTTGGAGCCGAGCGCGACGTAGATGTTTCCGGCCGACTCGAGCAGCGCCGGACGCTGCAGATTCCATAGCGGGTCGACGCTCGCGGCGCCGCCGGTCGCCATGGTGACGGTACCGGTGATGTCGGTCGGGTTGACCGCTTCCGCGCCGCTCTTAAGCGAGATCGCGTGAATGCGCAAGTGGTACGTGCCGCTTTCTTTGGTCGCGACGACTGCGAAGATTCGATCGAGGCCGCGATCGATCACGGGCGTTCCCGTGATACCGACGTCGGGTCCCGGGCTATAGCAGCCGGTATCGGACCAACTTTGCTGCGTGACGCCCGCACCGAGGAAGCTACGGTGCCATACCACTTGATACGTGCGGTCGTCGAAGGCATAGACCTGATCGGTCGACGTCGCGACGACCACGAGGTTGTGCGTCTTTCCGTCGCTCGTCGCTTCGTTCGTGACGTAGAGCGGCTGTGCGTAGACCTTACCGAATGCGGGGCTACCGGCCGGTGCCACGAGACTCGTAAGCTTCGCAAAATTCGCGCTCGCGACGTTCGCCGTCGTCAGCACCGTTTCGTGCTGGCTCCAACCACTTCGTAACGCGTCTTGATGGAAGGTGAGGTTATCGGTCGCGTTGCCGCCGGTCGTCGGTGCGTTGACCGTAACCGAAAGCGTAGCCGTATTGTTTTTCGCGTCGCTAACGGTAATCGTGCACGTTCCGACGCCGGCCGGGGTGACGGTAAGCACTTGGCTCTTCACGGTGTCCGTCGCGATTCCGCCGCAGCCGGTAGCCGTGTACGGCAGCGTGCCGCCGCCGATTTCGACCGTCTGGGCAGTCGCTTTCGAGCTCGCAAACGAGATGCTCGTCGACGAGAGCGAGATCGGCGACTTCACGGCCGAGACCGTGACGGAGATGCTTGCGGTAAGACCGGTCGCGTCTTCGACCGTTAAGAGGCATCCGCCGGAGCCGGCGGGCGTGACGGTCAGGGCGTTGCCGGCGATGGATGCTTTCGCAACGCCCGTGCAGCCCGTTGGGCTGTACGGCGCTTTACCGCCGGAGATCGTTACCTTCTGGGCCGCCGCCGTCGGCGTCGCGAACGCGAGCGACGCCGGATTGACGATAATCGGCGGTGCCGTGCCGACGCGTATCTTCGCCATCATGCCGGAGTCTTCGTGGCTGAGGATATGGCAGTGGACGAGGAACGTTCCGACGATCAGCGGGTCCGTGAAGTCGAGACGTATTTTGACCGTACCGGGTCCGCTCGACGTAGCGGACGGCACGTTCACGTTATCCTCAACGAACTGCTGCGCTTGCGCCACGCCGTTGATGGCTTCGACGATGAAGTGGATTTGGTGCATGTGGAACGTGTGCACTTGGGTCGAGGTGTTGACGATCGTCCAATCTTGCGTCGTTCCGACCTGTGCGTAGAACATCGGCGGACCGGTCGGATTGTACGACTGGCCGTTAATTTGCAGCTGTTCGCTGAAGTAGATCGTTTGCGCCACGTTCGCGGCGTGCGCTTTGATGTAATCGGCCGTATGAAAACCGAACGGCTTCGCCGCGGGCGCACTGCGCTGCATCGTGCGCGAGGCGGCCGTCGCATCGGTGGTCGGATCGATCGATGCGAGAATCGCCGCAGGCATGTTCAGCCCGCTCGGCCCAGCATCGAAGCAGTTGGAGCGCAAGTACGCTTTGG
>CAXTIY010000388.1:0-3314 GCA_964244215.1 uncultured bacterium | reverse complement strand
TCGCTCGGATCGAGCCCGGCATGATAGGGCAGCGCCGCAACGCCCGCAGCGCGCAGCTTTTCGGCCAGCGTCTCCGCCTGCTTGCGGCTCGCCGCATAGACGATGCCGCTCTCTTTCGAGCGGGCCCGCACGAACCCGGTCAACATCTTGAGCGCGTCGCTCTTGGGCACGACCCGGTACGACAGATTCGGACGATCGAAGCTCGCGACGTAACAGCTCGGCTCGCGCAGGCCGAGCGACTCGACGATGTCGCGGCGCACGCGGTCGGTCGCGGTCGCCGTCAGCGCGAGCACGGGGACGCTCGGAAAGCTGCGCCGCAGCCCCGCGAGCCGACGGTAGTCCGGCCGAAAATCGTGGCCCCATTCGCTGATGCAGTGCGCCTCGTCGATGGCGAAACGCGTAACGTTCCAGCGGGCCAGATCTTCGAGAACGTTCGGCTGCGCGAGCCGTTCGGGCGCGAGATACAACAGCCGGTACGTGCCGCGATGCAGCTCGCGCAAGCGCCGCCTGGCCTCCTCCGCCTCGAGGGAAGAGTTGAGGTAGGTCGCCGGAATGCCGGCCGCCGTGAGCGCGTCGACCTGATCTTTCATGAGCGCGATGAGCGGCGAGACGACGACCGTGAGCCCCGGTTGCATGACCGCCGGTAGCTGGAAACAAAGCGACTTGCCGCCTCCGGTCGGTAGGAGCGCGAAAACGTCGCGGCCGGCGAGCACGTCCGCAACGATTTCCTCTTGCAGCGGCCGGAAAGCATCGAAGCCGAAATGATGCTTGAGCGCCGAAACCGGGTCCGCGTCGAAAAGGGTTGCCACGTCGATCTCGCGTTCGCGACCGGAAGGCGGCTTCATGCGCGGGGGGCAGGCGCTCATACTCCGCTCTAATGCGACGTCACGAATACTCGACAAGCCTCTCCCAGGGCCCTGCGCGTCTCCTGGGCGCAAAAGCTACATACTTTCGTTGCGACTGCCGATAAACTCGATATGCTAGCGCGCAAGCCACGCCCCGAAGAGACGACTCTTCCGATCGGAAACGAAGCGCTCCGCGCCGTTCCGCTCTTCCGCGACTTCGAGCCGGCCGAGCTCACCGAACTCGCGCGTCTTATCACGACGCAGCGCTTCGGCAAGCATCAGACGATCTTTCGAGAAGGCGAGCCCGGTCAAAGCTTTTATCTAATCTTATCGGGTTCCGTCGCGATCGTTCACATGGTCCCCGACGGCCGCGAAACGATTCTTTCGATTCTCAAAGAACGTGACTTCTTCGGAGAGATGAGCATCTTCGAATCGGCTCTGCGTGCGGCGAGCGTTCGGACGCTGACCGACGTGGAAGTCGGCATCATCGACCGCGTCGATTTTCTCGCGCTCATCGACCGCAGCCCGCGTATCGGCCGCCTGCTCGTTACGGCGCTTTCGGATCGTTTGCGCGCGGCGAATAAGATCATCGCGTCGGCGACGTCGCAAGATATCCGTTCGCGTCTCGCGGCGCTGCTGATTAACCTCGGTCAGAACTTCGGAGAACCGACGCCGCTCGGTTCGCGTATCTCGCTGCGCCTGACCAACCAAGAGATGGCGAACATGATCGGAACCACGCGCGAGACCGTGAACCGTACGCTCAATCGCTTTTGGGACGAGCACGTGATCGACATGCGCACCGCGCACGTCGTGATCGTCGATCCCGAGAAGTTGCAAGCGATGGTTCCGTAGCGGACCATCGAATCGCGACGCCCGCTAGTGTTGCGTCGTGCTCATCATGATGCTTTGCTAGATCGCGGAGCTCTATGAGCGGCTAGCAATCATCGCGAACCCCGATGTTCGAATGTCGCTGAAGAATCGCCGTGCTCTCGACGAGTACATCGAACGTAGCCGAAGGCCGGTGGCGAGCTCGTAGTTTACGGCGCCCGACTCAAACGTTCTCGCTCGTGATCGAACTTCTTACGTGCGCGTTTGATCGCCGGCTGATTGTGTTCGGCCCACACCACCAGCTGCCGCATCGGTCCTTAGAGCGATTGACCGAGTTCCGTTAGGCGATATTCCACGCTCGGAGGTGTCGTCGCGAAGACCGCGCGATCGACAAGCCCGTCGCGCTGTAGACTGCGCAACGTCTCGGTCAGCATCCGTTGCGAAATATCGGTAACCTTGCGACGTAGCTCGCCAAAGCGATGCGGGCGTTCCGCGAGGCTTAAAACGAGCAAGTAACTCCATTTTTCGCCGATGCGATCGAGGACGCCGCGGACGGCGCAGTCGGCATGCGGTTCCGTAGAAGTAACCAGCGCACGTAAATCTGCGTTCTTTACAACCACAGAGCGATCTCCTATCGTATGTTGGTCTTAATTAGAGACTAACACGCAAAGCGATTCTTTGCAGTCGTTCGCAGGTGAAGCGTTATCTCGTCGTCGGCGGCGCGGGCAGCCTTCAAACGAGCGAAGGCGGTATACTTCTCGTGGATTCACCCGGCTTTCCGGAATTCGTTCATGAGGAAGCGACTCGCGGCAAGATATTTCTCGACATGCTACGCACGGTCGACGATCTCGATTGGACGATGCTGAGCCCTTCGGCGTTATTTACCGCCCGCGACCGAACCGGTAGGTTCCATCTCGGACGAGACACTCTGCTCACGGCGCCAAACGGCGAGAATTCGATAGCGTACGACGATTACGCGATCGCGCTACTCGACGAGATCGAATCGCCGCGAAACGTGCGCCGCCGCTTTACCGTCGGCTACTGAATGAAACGAAATGGTCGAGCGCTCGATGCAACCGCGGGGGCAAATACGACCGGCCTCGCGTTCGTCGTTTTACTCGGCGCGCTCACGATGTTGCCTCCGCTCTCGATCGATGTAAGCCTCCCGGGATTGCCTTCGATCGCAGGTGACCTCCGAGCGTCGGCCGGCGCGATACAAGCCTCGCTTTCCCTCTTCATCCTCGCGTTTGGTGCGGGTCAGCTTGTGGTTGGCCCGCTTTCGGACCGATATGGCCGTCGGCCCGTGCTGCTCTGCGGTCTTGCAGTCTTCACGCTCGCCGGCGTCGTCTGCACCGTCGCAACCTCCGTGCCCGTGTTGCTCTTCGCACGGTTCGTACAAGGCGTCGGAGCGTGCGCGGGGACAGTCGTCGCGCGGGCCATCATACAAGACGTCTCCCGCGACCGAACGCGCGCTGCGGCTCTGCAAGCATACGTCACGGCACTCAATTCACTCGCACCGATGGTCGCGCCGCTACTCGGCGTTGCGATCCTCGCCGTCACGGGCTGGCGGTGGCTTTACGGAGCGCTGATTGCGATCGACCTAGCGCTATTCATGGCCGTGCTCTTGCGTTTGCGCGAAAC
>CAXTIY010000387.1:0-3331 GCA_964244215.1 uncultured bacterium | reverse complement strand
GCAGCGGCGGCTTTTTTGCCTTCTTCGATCAATTGCTTCACCTTTTGGCCGCCCTTTTGTCCGATCTCTTCATAGAAAGCCGGGCCATAGCGGTCGCGTGTGGCTTCGCCGCCTTTTTTGCCGCCCTTCTTTCCGATTTGCTCGTAGAATTCGTGCCCGTGCGCGAGTTTGGTCGCCTCGCCGCCCTTACGTCCGATGGCTTCGTAGAACTCGGGGCCATACTTGCGCTTGACGGTTTCGCCGCCTTTTTGGCCGGCTTCGCGGACTGTCATGCCGCCGCCGGGCTTCCGTTTTGGGGTGGACATTCTTGAGGCTACCTTCCATCGGTGAATCGGCGGGGGCAAGGTCGTCACCAAGGGATACGACCGTAGCGCCTGCCGGTTATGTAACGTAAGTTAGGTGTTTATGGTTGGGTCGAAACGCTCGCAGCTCGTTACTCTAATCTGTTTATCGGCAAATCTTTGGACACTCTCGCAGCCGACCGACGCAACTTCCGATTCTGGCAAGCTGCGACGTATCGAGCGCGCGGAATATCGTCGCATCCTCGACCCCGCCCTCGTCTCCGACTTGGACGCCGAACCGGCGACTGCGGCACGGGCCGCACTCGCGATCGGTCGCACGAAAGAACGCCCGGGCGTCGTACCGCTGATGGCGCATCTCGGCGCGCGGCCTGTGGCCGTGCGGGCGATGAGCGCCTACGGCCTCGGGCTTATCGGGGCGCCCGTGGCGCTAGCGCCGGAGCGCAAGCTCGCGCTAACGGACCCGAATTCGGCCGTGCGCTACGCCGCCGTGGACGCCGTGGGTCGCATCGTCCGCGAAGCGCCCGCGCTCGCCACGGGCGACGTTGCCGCGGACCTCGAGCGTGTGTTGCGCGCCGATGCCGACCCGGTCGTGCGCGCCCATGCGGCGGCGCAGCTCGACGCCTTCGGCGCGACGGCCGTCGCAGCGCGAGTGGCGGTCGATCTGGAGCGAGCGCTCGCGCGAGAACGCGATCCGGACGTTCGCTGGCACGTCGTGTGGGCGATCTATCGTGGTTTCGCCAAACGCGCCACGCCGGCGGTCTTGAATGCGGCGCTTCATGATCCCGAAGAACTCGTACGTGTCGAGGCGCTGCGCGCGTGGGGGCGGCGACCCGATGCGGATCCGGCAACGCTGCGGCGCATCGCGCGCGACGATCCCTCGTGGCGCGTGCAATTCGAGGCCTTGGAAGCGCTACGGCTGCGGCTCGGAAAGCCGAAGAGCACGCATCTGCGAGCGGATCCGCCGGGTATCCGGCTTCCGCCGCTGCCGGTGCCACCGTACGGCGCACCCGCGAAGCTGCCGCCTCCGGTATCCGCGGGCCGTCCGCGCGCGCCCGATCCGGCGTTTTTTCCCGTGCTGCCGGTCGATCCGGTAACGGCGCGGCAAATGAACGGCCCGTTACCGGGCCCGCATCCGCGCGCGCTGATCCGCACCACGCGCGGCGATGTCGTCGTGCGTCTCTATCCCGAGTGGGCTCCGGCCACGGTCGCGAACTTCCTCGCACTCGCCCACCGCGGCTACTTCGACGGAAATCGCTGGTTCCGCATCGTGCCCGACTTCGTCGTACAAACGGGCGACCCGCACGATAACGGCGACGGCGACGCCGGCTACACGCTTCCGGCGGAAGAGAACCCGGTCGAGCAGCGCTCCTTCGTCATTTCGATGGGGCTAAATTACAAAGGCACGAACGCGATTCGCGATTCGGCCGGTACGCAGTTCTATCTCACGCTATCGCCGCAGCTCCATCTCGATCGAGCTTTTTCGGTCTTCGGCGAAGTCGAGCGAGGCCAAGCCGTGCTCGCGCACTTGCTCGAGCGCGACCGGATGATCGCCGTGCGCCGCATCGCAGACGACTGAAGGCCGCCCGCGCCGGCCTGTGTCGTAGCGGCCTTGCGAACAGCTTGGGGCGGTCCGCGGGTATAGGCGCTACATGCGTATCATCTCTGCTCTAGCACTAGGTTGCCTCTGTGCTTCGCTCTCATCGGCTGCGGCCGTCGCCGCGCCGGGCGATCCCGACATCGGCACGAAGAAATTCGGCGTAAGCAACGACGTCAAGATGGATATCTTGGCGCCCGGAAATTTGCAGCCGATGAACGCCGTCGTGCGGCAGGAGAAGAATGCCGTCGTACTCCTGATCGTCGAGGGCGGAACGACGCCGGCGAAAGCGGTCGAGGTCGACCACGGCACGTGCAAGCAACTCGGCAGCGCTCTCTATAAGTTGCCGCCTTTCCGCGGCGGCCAATATCAGGCGATTCTCAAAAACGCAAATCTCGAGCAGTTACAGGATGGGCAACACGCCATCGTCGTCGTCGGCAGCAACGCCAAGCAGCGCTCGACGTATGCGTGCGGCGTACTGGATAAACCGAATCTGTTTCGTCACTGACCGGCCGCTATTGCGTTAACGTAGTTCTCAATAGGCGATGCTTTTTTGTTCGATCACGGTCTTCTTTGGACGCGATAAGAAGTAGTACGGCCTGCTCGGTCGGCGCTTTCCGCGGTTAATGCTCGTAGCGTCTACCGCGACGCGATCGAACGCAAGGCGAAGAGTGCGTTCTCTTTGCGTTCGGTAATGCGGCGATAAAAATAGCCCGCCCAATGCGTTCCGAACGGAACGTACACGCGCACGTTGTAGCCTTCGCGCGCGAGTTCTCGTTGCAATTCGGGCCGCACTCCATAGAGAAGCTGAAATTCGAAGCGGTCCTTCGTTATGCCGTGTTCGCTCGCGTAAGCTTTGCACGCTTCGATCAACCGTTCGTCATGCGTCGCGATGCCTGGATAGACGCCGCGTGACAGCAGCGCTTCGGCCGCGCGGAGATAGGCGCGTCTGATCGTCGGCATATCTTGCAGTGCGACGGTTTCCGGCTCGGCGTAAGCGCCCTTACAGAGCCGCACGCGCGCGCCGAGAGCGATCGCGCGCTCTACGTCGCTCGGCGAGCGCTTGAGATAGGCCTGGATCACGGGACCGACGTTCGGGTAGGTGGCAAAGGTTCGCTCGAAAATCCGCAGGGTCGGCTCCGTCACGGCCGAGCCTTCCATATCGATCCGCACGAACGGATCGTTCAAGCGGCTCGCGCGCGCGACGATATCGCCGAGATGGCGCGCACAGATATCTTCATCGACCAGCAGGCCGAGTGCCGTTAATTTCACCGACACGTTCGTGCGTGCACCGGCGCGAGCGCTGGCGGTCAGCATCGCGAGATACGTGTCGCGCGTATGCTCGGCTTCGCGAGCCGCGGTGCCGTCCCCCTCGCGACAACCCCGGGCGCCCCGCAACCCGTCGCGGATCCGGCGGTTGCCGCGCTGCTCGCGC
>CAXTIY010000386.1:0-3356 GCA_964244215.1 uncultured bacterium | reverse complement strand
ATCTCCAAAGGGTCCGGGCGAACGAAGAAATCGCGGCGAGTTTGCCGATCGTCACGGTCGGCGTTCCCGACGGCGTGCGCAACGGCGGCGGCGTGATGGACGTCGTCTCGCACACGATCGACGTCAAAGGTCCGGCGGACGCCCTACCCGAGCAGATCGAGATCTCCGTCGAAGAGCTCGCAGTGCACGACAAACTGACGGCGGGCGACGTGAAATTGCCGGCTAACTTGACGCTCGATATGGATCCCTCGACGATTCTCATCGGCATCGAGGCTTCGAAGATCGAAGCGCAGGCCGCCGAGGACGAAGCCGCCGTGGCGCCGGAAGCTCCGGCACCGGTGGAAGACGTTCCGGCCGACGCGAGCCGTACGGACGGCTAACCGAATCGTTTGCGGGCTCGGTAATCCGGGCCCGAAGTATACGCGGACGCGGCATAATGTGGGCTTCCGGGTGGTCGACGAGCTGGCTCGCAGGCTCGGCGTGTCGGCGTGGAAGACGAAGGACGCTGCGGCGCAAGCCTTCGTCGCCTCGTCCGGCGTCGTTCTCGTTAAGCCGCTCTCGTTTATGAACGAGTCGGGTCAGCCGCTCGGAAACGCGGCGGCGTGGTGGAAGACGCAACCCGCGGACATACTCGTGGTGAGCGACGATCTGGATCTTCCGTTCGGCCGGTTGCGTATGCGAGCGAGCGGCGGGAGCGGCGGCCATAACGGCCTCAAATCGATCATCGCGCGCTTCGGGGAGGGCTTCCCGCGGCTGCGGATCGGAATCGGCCGCGGTCGCGCCGATACGATAGATTATGTTCTCGCGAACTTCAGCAGCGATGAAGAGTCCGAACTCGGGACCCTCGTGTCGGTCGCGGCGGACGGCGTCGAGCGCTGGCTCGCGGGCAAGCCGGCCGAAGCCATCGCTTACGTGAACGGTTGGCGGCAACCGCAGCGCGAGGACACGCCGCGAGCATCGTGAACGCAGGATGATGCGTCAGTTTTCCGGCCGGACGTTCGTCCTGCGCATCGACCGCTCTCCGGTCGATGAATCGACGACGCTCGCGAGCGATCTCAAGTTTTTGATGCAGCACGACGTGCGGCCGATCGTCGTCGCTCCGACGGCCGACGTCGCGCGCTCTTACGTTCGCGCGCTCAACCGTCGTACGAACGTTGCCGTAGGTCTCTGCGGAGCCGACGCCGCGCTCTTACCGACGAGCGGCGGCGAACGCGTCGGTCGCGTGCAAACCGGCATACTCGCGACGCTTACGTCGGCCGGCTACCTGCCCGTGATCGAGCCGACGGCGTTCGGCCTATCGGGCGACGACGTCGATCTTTCCGCAGACGAAGTCGCAGCGGCGATCGCGGGCGCGACCGAAGCCGCCCGCGTCATCTTTTTTCACACGTCGGGCGGCGTCGTCGATCCGGCTTCACGGGCGTTGCTCGCGGAGCTGACACCCGCCGAAGCGTTCGATTTCGCCGACCGCGACGACCTGGAACCGGGTCTCCGCACCACGATTCGAGCCGCGGCGCGCGGCGTTCGCGCCGGCGTCGGAGCGGCACAAATCCTCGACGGCCGCATCGCGCATGCGGCGATCGTCGAGCTGCTCACGCAACAACATCTCGGTACGCAAGTTGCGGGCAGCGTTTATTTAGGAACGGCTTAGCCCCAAGGGCTTCCGGATCACGGACACGGATTGCGATGTCCGCCGACCTTCGCGATACGCGTGCCGAGCGGCGGACTATTCGAAAAATAGAGCCGCGTCGCGCGCGAGGGGCAGAGCGGAACGAGCGTGTCGTCCGCGATGCGAACGTAGGCGCGGATGGCGGAGGCGCGATCGTTCGTGAGCGTTAGCGCGTACGCATCGGCGCGCGATTCGATATTGCGCGAATACGCGTTGTACAACGGGACGAGCGCGAGCCCGATGATCCCCATGAACGCGAAGACGAGCGAAAGCCGCGCGAGCGCGTCGTCGTCGCGCCGAAAGCCGAGCCGGTCCGCGATCACCACGGCGAGTGCGGTTGCGAAGATGAAGAGAAACGTCCACAGCAGCGAAAGCCGAAAATCGTCGCCGTGCGAATAGTGCCCGAACTCGCGCGCCGCGACGAACAGCACTTCGCCCGGCGTCGCATCTGAAACTAACGCGTCACCGAGAACGATTCGCTTGGTCGGGCCGAAACCCGCGATATCGGCCGTTACCGAATGCGAGCGTCGCGAAAGGTCGGCGATGTAGATCGGGGCGCCGCGAATGCCCGCACGCCGTGCGAGCGCATCGAGCGGCCCGCGTATCTTCGCGTTCGCCGGAAGCGGTGTGAAGCGATTGTAGAGCGGCGCGATCGTAATCGGTTCGACGAACGCCATGAGCAGCGTAACGAGGAAGAGGCCGACGGTCGCGTATGCGTACCATAAGCGCGTCCGGTCGACGAGTGCGAAGATCGAAGCGACGATCGCGCCGACCACGATGGCGTCGACCGTCGCGTTTAAAACGGTATCGCGCAGCCACGCGCCCGGCGCCTCGAGCGTCGTGCCGAACGCGGCGTCGACGCGATAGCGCACGAGTAGCGCGGGCAGCGAGGCGAGGGCCGCGAGATACGTCAGCAGCGCCGCGTAAACGAAGCGCATCCAAAACGTCGCGGCGATCTTGCGCCGAATAGCGTCGCGTAAGCGCGCGGCGCCGCCCGATCGCCAGAGCCACAAAAGCGCGAGCAGTTGCGGAGCGACCCACGCGATAAAAAGCGGCCGTTCGTACGAGCCTAAGCGCGCGGCGGCGATTTGGCGGCGGCGATCGAGTAACGCTTGCGGCTGCGACGAGCGGAGAACGCTCGCCGGAATAGCGGTTACGCTTCGATCTATGCCGGGCGACGAAGCACGCGCAACGAACGGATGGAGAGCCATTGCGACGAAGAGGCAGGCGAGCAGCGCGAGCCGCACGAGTGCGGTCCAAACCCTCGCCTTACCGCGAGAAAAAGGGCGAACCATCGAATGTCCGCTTTCCGCTGCAGACGAGGACGCCCTCCGCTTACCTAAACCGCGCACGCACGCCGACGAGGGGATTTACCATGAACGCACGATGGCTGCTCCACCTCGGGATCGCCGGCGCCACGTTGCTCCTGATGCTTGCGCCGGAGGTAGCGCAGGGCGCCGGATCACCCGCACTCGACGCCGCGAATATCGGTATACAACCGCAGCCGACGTCCGCGGTCGCGCCCTACGTGCCGGATTTAGCCAAGGAGCGCGCGCTCGGTCTCACGCACGACGCCGCGATCGCGCTCCTGCGCGAACGCGTGAAATACGTGTTCGTCATCTTTCAAGAGAACCGCTCGTTCGATTCGTATTTCGGATCGTTTCCGGGCGCTCGCAATCTGTTCTCGCAG
>CAXTIY010000385.1:0-3384 GCA_964244215.1 uncultured bacterium | reverse complement strand
GCAAAGCCGGCGTTCGCGAAGAATTGCCGTAACGGATGATCGGAGAGCGTGAGCGCCCAGCTCTCGAACGTCGAGACGTCGTTTTTGAAGCCGTCGGCGCCGATAAACAGCAGCCGAATCACGAGCGCGGCGAGCAGCATGCCGCATAAGAGAAGCGGCGTGGAGATCGCCTGCACGCCGCTGCGTGGAGACGTCCCCGTTACGGGGGCCGCCTCACTACGCAACACGCCGCGCTCCCTGAGCCAAGAAGTCCCGAATGGATCCGTTCACGTCGATCGATGCTTCGCGCGCGATGCGGTCGGCTTCGTCGAGGGCGCGATCGTGCGAGGCATCGGCTTCGTGCCGCGCGCCGAGGCGTTCGAGCGCCTCGACTACGTCGCCCACCCGGCGCTCGTCGAGGGCGCCGTCGCGATATGCCCGCGCCACGATATCGCGATCGCTCGAAGCCGGGGTTCCGAGCGCCCAGACGATCGGAAAACTCCACTTGCGGCGTGCGATGTCGGCCCCGCTCGGCTTTCCGGTCACGCCGGGCGCCCCCCACGTGCCGAGCACGTCGTCGCGAATTTGAAAGGCGAGTCCGTAAGCGCGGCCGAGCCGCGCGTAGTCGCGCGCGCGATCGGGTTCGGCACCGGCGGCGAGCGCGCCGAGTTCGCACGACGCGGCGAATAGCGCGCCCGTTTTACCCGCGATCATCTCGAGATAATGCGGCATGGTTACGATGGAACTCGTTTCGAAACCGATGTCGAGCCCTTGCCCTTCGCACATCCGCAAATTCGCTTCGTGCAAAACGTGGAGCATCTCGACGACGCGATTGGGCGGCACGACGGCTTCTTCATGAAGCAGCGTCAGATAGCTGATCGCGCAGAGCGCATCGCCCGCGTTGATCCCCTGCGCGACGCCGAAACGCTTCCACATCGTCGTGCGACCGTGGCGCAGCTCGTCGCCGTCTTCGATGTCGTCGTGCACGAGCGAGTAATTGTGTAAGATCTCGATCGCCACGGCGGCATCGAGGGCGCACTCGACCCGGCCCCCTTCGGCGAGGGCGGTGCGCAGGAGAAGCTCTGGGCGCAAGCGTTTTCCGGCTCTCGGCTTGCCGGGTTCGTCATAGCCGAAATGGTAGCGGATCATCTCGTAAATCGGAGATGATCCGCGGTGGCGTTCGAGCGTACGCGAAAGGTGCGCCTCGATTACGCTAACTAGCTCGACGGCTCAACGCCTCCATGCGCGACTCGACCTGATCGACGAGCCAACCCGGGGTGGAAGCGCCCGACATGAGACCTGCCACTCCGACGCCGTCGAACCACTGCGGTTCGAGTTCTTCTGGGCCCTCGATGTGATAGGAGCGCGCGCCCTTGGTCGCCGCGAGATCGGCGAGATGCTTCGTATTGGCGGACGTCTTTCCGCCGACCACGACCATCACTTCGACTTGCGTCGCGAGCGCTTCGGCTTCGGACTGGCGGTTGTGCGTATCGGTGCAGATCGTATTGACGGCGCGAACTTCGTAGTATTTCGAACTGAGCTTGCGGACGATTTCGGTGAAGCCGTGGCCCGACCACGTCGACTGAACGACGACACCGACTTTGCTCGCGCGTGGCAAGGCATCGACGTCTTCGGGCACTTGAATCGACCAGGCGCCGGGCACGTGCGAGAGCGTGCCTTTGACTTCCGGATGATTGGGATCGCCGACCACGACGATCTTGTAACCGTCGGCGCGGAGTTTCTCGGCCTGTACGTGGATTTTCGTGACCATGGGACACGTGGCGTCGACGATGGTGAGACCCTTTTGCTCGGCCTTCTCGAAGACTTCCACGGGCAGCCCGTGCGCGCGCACGAAAAGCGTTCCACCCTCGACCTCGTCGACCGAATGGGCGTTGCGCAAGCCCTTATCTTCGAACGACGCGACCATCTGCGGATTGTGGACGATGTGCCCGAGCGTCGTGACGTTGCTCGAGCCACGCGCGGCAACCGTTTCCTCGGCCTTTTTCAACGTGATGGCGACGCCGAAACAAAACCCCTGCGTTTTCGCCTTCATGATATGCACTCTAGTTTATCTCCCGCAACGCGTAGATTCGCCCCATTAGGTCACCAGTCCACTTCGCCAAATCTTCGCGCCTCGCTTTCTGACCCGGCGCAAACCGAAGAGGTTCTCCAAAACGAACGATAACCGGACCCGAACGCTTCCCTTGCGACGTTCCCGACACGTGGGCCGGAATTACCGTCGCGCCCGACCACGAGGCCAGCAACGCCACACCCATTTGGGGCTTCTTCATGCCGTCCAAATTGCGGCCGCCTTCGGGAAATATGCCGAATACGGCGCCGGCCTGCAAGAGGCGCGCGGCGGCTCGCATCGCGGCGACGTCGCCGCGCGAGCGATCGACCGGAAAGGCACCGAGCGCTCGGATCAACGGCCCGAGGACCGGGATCTTGAAAAGTTCGCTTTTCGCCATGTAGGAGACGGGCCGCCGGATGGCCGCCCCGAGCGCGGGCGGATCGAAGTACGACACGTGATTGCAGGCCACGATCAGGGGGCCGGTCGCCGGAATGCGGTCCGCGCCGATCACGCGGTAGCCCCGCGTCACGCGAAGATACGCCCACGAACCGAACTTGCAAACCTCGTAGACGGCCCGGATCATCGCCGGCCGGCAGCTTCGGCCAGCGCCGCGATGCGCTCCACGATCGCATCGATCGTTTCGCCTGTGGAGTCGATTTCGACGGCCCCTGCCGCCGGTCGCAGCGGCGCGACCGTGCGCGTCGCGTCGAGAAGGTCGCGTTCGGCCAGTTCCCGGCGCAGCTCGTCGCGCTCGATCGCCACGCCGCGCACGCCGAGTTCGGCGAGCCGGCGTTCGACGCGTTCGTCGAGCGAGGCGGTCAGGTAGATCTTGAGCGGAGCCTCCGGAAGCACGACCGTCCCGATGTCGCGCCCCGCCATGATGACCCGCGCCTCCGTAGCGATCGAGCGCTGCCGCTCGACCATCGCGGTGCGGATCGCCGGATGCGCCGCGACGACCGAGACGATGCGGCTGACGTCGTTACGATAGAGCTCTTCGCCCAGCGGCTCGTCGCCCGCCCAAATGCGAAATCCATGGGTCGCGGCGGAATCCAGGGTCGCGCGGACCGGATGCTCGTCGACCAGGGCGCGCAATTGCGCTTCGTCGGCCGGATCCGTCCCCGCGCGTAACGCGATCAGCGCGACCGCCCGATACATCGCGCCCGTATCGAGATAGAGAATGCCCAAACGTCGTGCGAGCGCTTGCGCAACGGTCGTCTTCCCGCTGCCCGCCGGACCGTCGATCGCGACGTGCGCGAAGGCTCCCATAACGGGGAGCGACCGTTCGCGCCCCGGCCCCGAGGCCCTTGAGCCGTCCCGTCTAAGCCGCCGGCTTC
>CAXTIY010000384.1:0-3407 GCA_964244215.1 uncultured bacterium | reverse complement strand
CCGCTCTCGCGCAAGCCGACGTCGGCGTTGCGATGAATAGCGGCACGCAAGCGGCGAAAGAAGCGGCCAACATGGTCGATCTCGATTCAGACCCGACTAAGCTGATCGAAATCGTCGAAGTCGGCAAGCAGCTGCTGATGACGCGCGGAGCCCTTACGACGTTCTCGATTGCGAACGACGTTGCGAAGTACTTCGCAATCTTGCCTGCGATGTTCACCGTCACGTATCCGGCCATGGCGGCTCTCAACATCATGCGGCTCGCGACCCCGACGAGCGCGATTCTCTCGGCGATCATCTTTAACGCGCTCATCATCGTGGCCCTAATCCCGCTTGCGCTGCGCGGTGTCGCGTATAGGCCGCGCGGTGCCAACGCCGTGTTACGTGAGAATGTTCTCGTCTACGGACTCGGGGGCTTGATCGTCCCGTTCGTCGGCATCAAGCTCATCGACCTTATTCTCGTCGCCCTGCACCTCACCGGAGCCGCAACATGAAAACCGTCACGAAGCGCGAGAACACGCTCTCACATCTCTTAACCTCACTGCTCTACACGGTCGTTACCGTCATCGCGTTCGGCTTCATCTTCCCGCTCGTTATCTGGGGCATATCCAGCGTCGTCTTTCACCATCAAGCGGGCGGCTCGCTCGTCGAGCAAAACGGAAAGTTGATCGGCTCCGAACTGGTCGGGCAAAACTTCTCGAAGCCGCAATACTTCCATGGACGTCCTTCGGCCGCGGGCAGCAAGGGCTACGATCCGACGTCGACCGGCGGCACGAATCTCGGACCTACCTCCAAGAAACTGCTCGACGCGACCAAATCCGCCGTCGCCGAGGTACGCAAAGAAAATCCCACGGAAAGCGGCCCGGTACCGGCCGACCTCGTCTCGTCAAGTGCGAGCGGCATCGACCCGGACATTTCGCCCGAGGCGGCCGCTTATCAAGTCGCGCGTGTTGCAAAAGCTCGCGGCGAATCAGTGGAGGCCGTAAAGGCGCTGGTCGAACGCGCAACGCGACATCGGACGTTAGGCGTCTTCGGCGAACCACGCGTGAACGTACTCGATGTAAACCGAATGCTGGACGCCTCCAAGTAATCTTGCCTTATCTGCTTCGCGCTTTCACGCATTGATGACGAGCTTCTACGTTATGCTCGCGCCGAGCGGCGTTCAAAAAGCGCAAAAGTTCTATGCGCAGCGTGCGAGCCATGAACGCCGCTCTCGTAAAGTGGACGATGCGGCCTTTCCGATGTTGATAGCGAGCATGGCCCGCCGCCGCCCTGGCGGTGGCCACGGGCGACAGTACGGAACGGTGCACGTCAAACGAGTCGACAATGCACTCATGCTGCAGACACCGCTTCCATCGGATTGTACACTTGTATGAAGACTGTTGTTCTCGTGGAGGATCATGCGCTGACGCGAGCCGGTCTGCGCACCACCCTCGACGGCACGAGCGATCTTCGTGTCATTGCTGAAGCAGCCGACGGGCCAAGCGGGCTGGTTGCGGTAGAGCAGCACCTTCCCGATGTCGCGGTCGTCGATATCGGCTTGCCCGGCTTCGACGGCATCGAACTGACGCGACTGATCCGGATCGCAGCGCCTTTGACGCACATTGCGATATTCACCGTTCAAGATATCGAAGCCGAGATATTCGCGGCACTCGCGGCCGGCGCAAACGCCTATTCGCTCAAGGTATCATCGCCCGAGCGCATCGTGGCGGCGATCCGCGCCGCTGCTGACGGCGGCGCCTATCTCGATCCGCATATCGCGCTCGTTGCACTTCGCCGAATCGGATCGACGCGGGTGCAATCAAACGTTGAATCGCCGTTGAATGCGCGCGAAACCGAAATCTTGCGGTTGATTTCGCAAGGCAAAGGCAATGCTACGATCGCGACGTTGCTGCGGCTCAGCCTCGGTACCGTGAAAGGGCACATCCGAGACATTCTCGCGAGACTTGCCGCTGGCGATCGCACGGAAGCGGCCGTTGCCGCTTTGCGCCGCGGCCTGATCTGAATCGAATCGCCGCAGCTTGGAGAGTGCTGCTAATGAATCAGAGGCGCGTCGGTACTTCAGTGTCGCTTTGCTTCAAGTATCGCGGCCACTCGAAGGCTTTCAGCGCGGATCCGGCAGTGCCGTAATGCCCACGATCTCCTCGGCGCCAACGGAGAGCGCCGGCGATTCAGCAATCAATCGCGGTCGGATCAGAAATAAAGCGCCCGAAAGTCGAACCATCTCGCCATAAAAAATGCCTTGACGGGTTGCGACCGCGCAAAACTCGCCAACGTGCCGCGCGACCTCATTAACGACCACTGACTTAAATGCCGCTCGGAGACAAAAGCGTCACGCTTTCAGACATGACCACCTGAGTCCGCACGGCATCTCGGTCTGCTACCAGGACGGCGACATCGGCCGGTCCGGCCGATACATGAATCGTTGCGATTCCTTGCTCTGCAATCGCAGCGATGACACAGCTTGCAAGTCGGGGTGACGCATCGACGTCACGACCGCGCAATGTTATGCGGGCGCACCGCATTCGTACGCTGACCGCGACGTTGAGCGATTCAAGCGCCTTTCGAACGTCGGCGAGATCGTATTCGTCGACGGCGAAAGCGCAGCCGCCGTCGTGTACCGAAATCATCGAGATCCCGACTCGCGCTTCCGAAAGTCGCGCAAACAAGGCTGCTTCGCATCGTTGACGTTCTGGAGCATCCAGATCGCCCTCCACGATTGAAGCGAAACAGATGTAGCGGCGAGTAACGGTCTGGATCATAACGCATCGATGAGCATATCGCACGAACGGATGATATGCGAGCCGTCTAACGGATGAACTCGCAACATCGCAGCCACGAAATAGTTCCTGAGATAAGACGCATCCCGGAGCTGCTGAAAGCCGAACGGATAATCCATTTAGCATTGGATCCGTTTCAAGTGAAGACGTATACTTAGCCGGCGATGAATTCGAAAGAGGAAGCAAGACAGCTTCGTGGAGATCGTGGCCGAGCCGCGGCTTCCCGCATCTTGGATGCGATGCATGGTAGCGACTTCATACTTTCAGTAATGCGCGCTGAAAAAGCGGCGACCCAGTCCGTCGAGACGCTCGAAGAAATGGCAATGTGGGTCAAGCGTCTTCAACCATACTTCGATTTCGACCCCGAGATTACCGTCGCCCAAGCTTTACAGCTTTACCTCAGTGACCGGCCGAGGAAGACGTCTCGCGCGAAAGCCGGGCCTGCAGGGCCCCATTAGCGGCTTTCCATGCACTTGGTCTCACTGCGTTTTTTGCGGCGTCTCTAGAAAGGAGATGGAATGGGTTTCCATCGTCAAGCGAAACCGCTGCGCCCCGCCGATTTGATACGCCCTTTAGTTGGGTTCGCGATTGCAATCGCGATACTGATTGGTCTGGCTCACATCCACTAGG
>CAXTIY010000383.1:0-3418 GCA_964244215.1 uncultured bacterium | reverse complement strand
CTGCGTATCCGCCGAGTAGCGAACGCGCCATGCGTTCGGCGGCACCCGCGTGATCCGCGTAAAGCGAGCGCAGGCGCACCGTGGCCGTGGCGCGCGCTTCGTCGTCGTCCGCGTACGCGGCGATCCGCCGCGCGACTTCGGCAGGCATAAGCGTGCCGCGCAATTCCGGCATGAGTTGTTCGCCCGTATCGATATTCGGCTGTGCGGTCAGCGGAAAGCGCCGGTCGACCTGGGTGACGATGGCGCGTTTGAGCGCGATGCCGAGCAACGGCAGACGGTCGAGATATTGAAGCGGCCCGTTGATGACGACGACTTCGGGAGCGTTGAGCGGAACGCAAACGAGCGCGGGCACGCCGAGCGCCGCGAGTTCGATGCACTTCGTTCCCGGGAGCGTCACGACGAATCGCGCCCGCGGCGCGTAGCGCATCGCGTCGCGCACGACCGGTATCGGCGGGCCGCCGTCATCGGCCGCTATCGCGATGCCGGTGCCCCGCGCCACGATGCGGCCGCGAGCGCCCCAGGTGTTGCGGTGGCCGCCCGCATTGAAGATGCGCGCGAGTTCGTTCTCCGCCGTAAACGGAGAGATTGCAAACGCCACCGAGAGATCCGGCCGACGTTCGCGTAAACGCAAAGCCGTTCGCAAGAAGAACGGAGCCATGTTGTCTATTTCGCCCGGTCGCGTTCCCGGCATAATCAAAATTCCGCCGGGCTCGAGGTGCGCGTCATAGCCGCTTAGCGGATACGCGCCCGTCGCTTCTCCGAGGGCGCCGTCGATCGCGAGATTACCGACCGTTTCGATCCGCTCTCGCGCGACGCCCGTGCGCGCGAGTTCCGCCGCATTCTTCGCATCGACCGCATAGGCGCGTTCGAGCGTTCGCGCGCCGCGCCGACGCGCGAATTTGTAGCTGCGCAACGTGCCGCCGAGCCGTGCCCGCACGCGGGCCGCGTGCAGCAGATCGCCGCCGAGATACTGCACGACGTCGACCGCTTCCGGCGCACCGTCGAGCCGCCCTCCGAGCGCGAAGCGCACGTAATCCGGCGGTGCGAACACATGCGCCTGCGGAAAAAGCCGACGCGCGACGTTCGCTTCGCGGCCCGTCGCGTAATCGTCGGGAACGAAGAATAAGCTTACATCCGTTGCCGGGGCTAAGCGAAGCAGCGCCGTGACGAGCGGCCGTACCCAGCCGGAAAATTCACCCGGACCGTTCGACGTTATGGCGATGCGCACGGATTAGTGTTTGTGAGGCGTCACGCGTTGTAACGGCGCCGAATCTCGGCCACGATATCGGTCGTGCTGCGTCCGGCTAAATGCGGCGCGAGGCGAATCTCGCCACCGTGCTGCAGAACGACGATGCGCTCGGGTAAATCTTCGATCCGGTACTGTGCGCTCTTTACGTGTACGTCCGGCCGAATACGATCGAGCACGACTTCGGGAGTCCGTTCGCTAAAACCGATTACCGCATCGACGCTACGCAGACCGGCGACGACCGCGGCGCGATCCGCAAACGGCACGAGCGGCCGCTCGGGTCCCTTGAGTTCGCGCACCGACGCATCTGCGTTGAGCCCGAGCAAGAGCGCATCGCCCTGCGAACGCGCCCACGCAAGATATTCGACGTGCCCGGCATGCACGAGATCGAACACGCCGTTGGTGAAGACGACCGTCTTCCCGCGCGAACGCAATTCTTCGCGCCAGCGCACGGTCGCTTCGAGTTCGAGCACGGGCGCCGAGAAGGTTTCAGCCACGCGCATCCACATCGACGAGCGCGAGGATCTCACCCGGCGACGCGGTCGCCGTACCGAGCTTTTCCACCACCGCGCCCGCAGCGAAATTAGCGAGCTGCACGGCCTGCGTCGGCTCCGCCCCCGCGGCCAGTGCGACGGTGAGCACCGCGATGACCGTATCGCCCGCTCCGCTAACGTCGAATACCGTACGTGCGACCGACGGGATGCGCATCCGCTCGCCGCTACGGTCGAAGAAGGCCATGCCGCGCTCGCCGCGCGTGACCACGACATACCGGCAAGCGAGGCGCTCGAGCAGCGTCGCGCCGACGCGATCGAGCGACGCTTCGTCGCGCAAGGCGATACCCGTGGCTTCCGAGGCTTCCTTCGCGTTCGGCGCGACGCACGTAACGCCGGCGAATAAATCCAGATTCTTCGGTTTCGGGTCCGCCGTTACGATGGGCGCGGCGGACGCCGCTTCCACGAGGTCTCGAGAAAAGAGACCCTTCGCGTAATCGGAGAGGATGACGGCGTCGTAATCGCGCGCGAGCTTCGCGACGAGCGCGCAGATGCGCGCGCGATCGCTCGGGCCGAGCGGCTCGGCCGATTCCCAATCCGCACGCACGACCTGCTGGTTGTGCGCGACGATGCGCGTCTTGCGCGTGGTCGGGCGGTCGCCGAGGGCGATGACGGCGCTACGGTCGACGCCTTGCGCATCGAATAGCGCGAGCAGCCGGCGTCCCTCCGCGTCGTCACCGACGGCACCGGCGAACGCGACGCGTGCCCCAATCGCGCGCAGATTGCTCGCAACGTTTCCCGCGCCGCCGAGCGTAAACGAATGATCGTGGACCGCGACGACGGGCACCGGAGCCTCGGGCGAGATGCGCGAGACGCGCCCCCACACCCATTCGTCGACCATCACGTCGCCGACGACGAGCACGCGTTTATCGCGCATGCGCGAGAATAAGTCGCGCGCACCGCGTAGCGCGAGCGCTTCAGGCACGAACGGACTCCAAGAAAAAGCGAACGCCTTCGCGGAACGTGAGCGCGCGATAAAGCGGCGGCGGCCCGTTGTAATTCGGCAGCTCGTTGACGAGAATACCCGGTATGCCGACGTTTTGCGCGAGCGCAATGTCGCTCGCGCGATCGCCGAACATGACGCTCGACGACAGATCGATGCCACGCTCGGCGACGGCGCGCGAAACCATGCCCGGGGCCGGTTTGCGGCAGTCGCAGCCGGTGAGATGGGCACAAAAATAGTATGCGTCGATCGTCGCGCCGCGCACGGTAAGCTCGCCCGTAAGCGCGCGATGCACGAGCTCGACGTCAGGTTCGCCGAATAGTCCGCGCGCCACGCCCGATTGATTCGTAACGACGATCCGTTCGTAACCCGCCTGCGCGAGCTCCACTAACGCTTCCGCGACGCCCGGCAAAATGCGCACGCGCTTCGGGTCGCCGATGAAACCGGAGTCTTCCATGAGCGTGCCGTCACGATCGAGGAAAGCGGCGGGCTTAGCGATGATTTACACTTGCTCTAGGCGGCTCTGAGAGAAGACTATGCGCGACGGGTCGCGGCACTCCGTAACCGACGAGGGATGGCTCGTCGAGCGCTCCTCCCCCTCGAATAATTTCGCACCACTGCGAACCATAACGTTTATACAGACCGGTACCCGCGCCATCGCCTTCGCTGTAAGATTCC
>CAXTIY010000382.1:0-3423 GCA_964244215.1 uncultured bacterium | reverse complement strand
AACCGCCGCGCACGTTCGTGAAGATATTGTAGCGCGCTTGCATCGGCTTCATCGTACCGACGGCATTAACGGTCAGCGCGTCGGCCCAAGCGGCGACGCCTTCGCCACGCAATTCGTATTGAGCCATGTGCGAGAGATCGAAGATACCCGCGCGCTCGCGCACCGCGGCGTGTTCTTTCAAGATCCCGGCATATTGGACGGGCATCTCGAAACCGCCGAACGGCACCATGCGGCCGCCGAGCGCGACGTGTTCTTCGTATAAAGCGGTGCGCTGCAAGCTCGCCGCTTCGAACGTACTCACAAGCGCGGCCCGTTTTGCAGCGTTTGATCCGCGGGCGTATTTAAAAACGAGGTGGTGGAGTGCGCGACCAAATGCTCCTCACTATACACGTGTATTTCACCGTAAACGATGCGCTTGCCGGGCTTGAGTACGGTTGCCTTTGCGATGAGATCGTGCGGCGGCAAGGCGGCCCGCAGAAAACTGCACGTCAGCGAAGCGGTCGCCGTCGGCTGCGAGGGCCCGTACAACGAAGCGAGCGCGACCCAAAACGCCGTATCGCACAAGCTCATGATCGCGCCACCGTGCACGGCACCCGAGCCGTTGAGCACGTGTTCGCCGAACGGCATGCGTAACTGCGCTTTACCGCCACCGAGATCTTCGAGTTGCAGATCGAGCATCTTCACGAAATGCGTCTTCTGCTTTTCCCACATCGCGATCGCGAACGCGAGATCGGGCGCGTCGCTCAAAATACGTCGCCCTCGCGGGCGAGTTCGCGCCGCAAGTACAGCGGTAAACTAAATACACGGCGCTGCGCTTCGGCGTCGTAGAAATAGTTCTCGCCACGCAAGCCCGCGACGTACTCGTCGATGCGCGCGCTCGGGGTCGCCGCCACGTCGAGCGCATCGCTGCACGCGATGAACGCCCAATCGTTATCGAAAGCGGGAACGTGCGTGTAAAACGAGCGGACGTACCGGTAATAGCGCCGTAGCGTACGCGCCATCTTGGCGTGCAGCGCCATGTTGTGAAAGCCCGCCGTGCTCGCTTGAAGCACGTACACCCCGCCCGGCCGCAGACGGCGCTTGATATCGGTGAAGACGGCGTCGCAGAAGAGCGGGTTGGACGGCGAATCGGCGAGCGGTTCCGTGAGGTCGGAGACGATGGCGGCGTACGTGTCGCGATCGTCGCGCAAGAACGCGAGCGCGTCGCCGATGATGACCCGGGCGCGCGGATCGTCGAACGAGCCGTCGGACCATTCCGGCAAATAACGCTTCGAGAGTTCTACGACCTCGCCGTCGATGTCGACCATCGTGCAGCGTCGCACGTCGGGGCGCCGCAGTACTTCACGCAGCGTCGCGCCTTCGCCGCCGCCGAGAATGAGCACCTCGTCGCGCTCCTCGAGCGCCGCGAGCGCCGGATGGACCAAACACTCGTGATAGATCTTCTCGTCGGCCTGCGAACTCTGCGTGTCGCCGTCGAGCACGAGCATCTTACCGTACGTCTCGGTGCGGATGACCGCGACGCTTTGGAACGCGGTCCGGCCGGCGAAATACGTCTCTTCGATCGCGTGGTGATGCAGTTCCGTTTCGGAGAACTGTTCGACGTACCACTGCCACCGATCGGTCTTAGGCACTCGGGCTAACGAACGAGGAAGTAGTCGGCCGCGCTCGGCGGCGTGATGACGTTATTCTGAACGAACTTGTTGACGAACGGCGTCGCCGTCGCCGGCGCCACGACGGCCGTCGTCGGGCCCGGGCTCGGCGTCGAATTCGTCGTCGGGCTAAACGGAATGGCAACCACGCTCGAATTCATGCCCGCGATCGGGCACACCGTACTCGGTGCGTTGCCGAGCGCGACGAGATACTTTCCGTCGTTCGAGATACGCACGGAGGACACGTTGGTCAGTAAGGCTGCGACGTTGTTACAGTTCGTATAGGAAAGAACGCTCGGACCGCTCGCCCGCGTGGTAAAAGCGACCGCTTGCGTCAAGACGCCGCCATTGATGCCGCTTACGGAATAGATGCCGGCCGGCGTCGCGATATAAGCGTACACGCCGGTACTATCGATCGCGATCGAATTGATCGCAGCCGGTAAAAAGATGTGCGAGGAACGCGTGATCGCGGCCGGCAACCCGGTAACGAGCGTCAGCAGATTCGACTGGCCCGAGGTCGAGCCCGCGACGAGCGCACGCGTGGAATCCGCAGGATCGAAAGCGATGTTTCCGACGCCGCGCAACGCCACGTTCGAACCGAGCGTCAGGTCGTCCGCAACGGCGCTGAGTTGATAGCCCGACGCTTCTCCGGTAATGGAGAACGATAAGAGGTCCGAAGGTCCGCGCGCGAGCAGCACGGTGCCGTTCGGGGAGACGGCCAAAATCGAGCGCGGCAGATTCGGAACGGTAATCGGATAGTTGGGATTAACGTAGGTTACGGCCGATCCATACTGTGGCGGGGCGTTCGTAAGCGAAGTGACGCCGATGATCGACGTCGCGGCCGGTCCCGTCGTGAGCGCGATACCCGTCGACGACGAACCGAAGACCGCGACGGACGACGCATCCTTGAGCGTCTGAGCGGGGCCCGTCGCAGACGCGGTCGGGGCGGCACTGGTGCCGGGGGACGGCACGATCGTGGGCACGGGCGTCGGCTGAATCGTTAAATCGTAGGGCGATCCGGCGGGCACGATCTGTCCGACGCTAAGGCCGAAAATATCTTGCACGAGCGCATAACCGCCGACCGAAGCCGCTCTGCCGCCTTGCACGATCGCGACCGTGTCCGTGAAATCCGCGGAGACGCCGAGCGACTGCACCGAAGTGCCGAACGCGACGGCGACGGGCGTGGCGGTCGGACCGACGATCCCGCAGAGATTCGTATTACCGTCTGCATAATGAACGGTCTGCAGTCCATGGAAGCCCAGGCCGTTCGGGACCCCGGCGTCGGGCTCGTAGGCGACGTAGGCCGCCGCGCAAGGCGAACTCAAGACGGTTACGGATCCGGTCGGCACGGGCGTCGGGGTCGTTGGCGCCGACGGCGTCGAGCCGCCGTGGCCACAAGCGGCGAGCGCCAGCGAGACGGCCGCAAATCCTAAGCCGAGGATTTGCGACCGTGTCAGTTTCGAACGTAGCACCGTTGGAAGGTCCCCTTTGTCATCGCGGGCCGAAGCCGGCGCCGCGAGAAGCGGTGCCGGAGAACGCGATCCTAAATCGTCGAACTACGCGGAAAGCTTCGCCGTCTTCTTGCCGGCGTGTTCGTGTACGACGTGCGTATATTGACCGTTGGTCGACGCGATGCCGCGCTTTACCTCGGTCGTGAGCATCGACGTCGCTCCTAGACGCTGGGCGGCGTACTCGCAGGCACGCCAGGGGTCGGTATGATCTCCGCACGTATAAAAATCGACTGCGGCATAGCCCGACTCCGGCCACGTATGAA
>CAXTIY010000381.1:0-3429 GCA_964244215.1 uncultured bacterium | reverse complement strand
TTTTTTTTTTTTTTTCATGGGCATCGCCGCACCGACGATTACCGTTGTCATCGTCGGCAAGACGCACTCGTTCGTCCCGGCTTTCTTAACGGCTGCGGCCTTCTTGCTCGTCGGTATCGTCTCGTACGTGTTCGTCCTCGGTCCGATCGAACCGATTCCGGAGCCGGGGTGAGCGCCGAGTCGGAACTCGTGATCGGCGTCGATCTCGGTACGAGCGCCGCCAAAGTTCTCGCTTCGGATCGCGCCGGTAAGATACTCGCGAGCGCCTCGCAATCTTACGCGCTGCGTACTCCGGAACAAGGTGCCGTCGAGCTCGATCCCTATGAAGTCGAACACGCGGCACTCGCCGCGCTACGCAGCGTGCTCGAGGCTGCGCGGGAGCACGGCCGCGTGCGAGCGGTCGGATTTTCGTGCGCCATGCACGGCTTCGTGCCGGTCGACGCCGCAGGCGAACCGATCGGAGCGTTCATCATGTGGATGGACCGTCGTAGCGCCCCGGTCGCCGAACGTTGGCGTGCCGACGGAACGGCGAAATTGCTCTACGAACGCACGGGTGCCCCGATCCATCCGATGCTCCCGTCTTGTAAGCTGCGTTGGTTCGCCGAGCACGATCCGGATTACGTGAAGCGTGCCGCGAAGTTCGTCTCGCTTAAGGAACTCGTGGTACACCGCTGGACAGGCGAGTGGCTCGTCGATTACGGCATGGCGTCCGGAACCGGCTTCTTCGATTTACGCGCGCGCGACTGGGATGCGACGGCGCTCGAAGCGGCGGGCATCTCATCCGATAAATTATCGACGCTCGCCTCGACGTTCGCGCGACGTCCGCTCAAAAGCGGAATGGCGCGCACGCTCGGGCTTCCGGACGACGTCGCGATCGTACTCGCATCGAGCGACGGTGCGCTTGCGAATCTCGGCGTGGGTGCGATCGAAGCGGGCGAATTCGCACTGACGATCGGCACGAGCGGCGCGCTCCGCGTCGTCACGGGCGAACCGCAGTTCGATCCCGAGGGCCGGACGTTCTGCTACGCGTACGACGACACGCGATACATCGCCGGGGGTGCGACGAGTTCGGCCGGGGCGGTACTCGAAAAATTCGCGAGTCTCTTCTTCGGCGACGTGCCGCAACCGCAGCGTCTGCAACGCGCGCTCGCGGAAGCCGCGGCCGCGCCGCCCGGCGGCGAAGGCATCACCGTGCTTCCTTTTCTTTCCGGCGAACGCGCACCGTATTGGCGTTCCGACTTACGCGGCGCGATCGTCGGCCTCGAACTCGGCAATTCGCGGGCGGACGTTCTGCGCGCGGTTTTCGAAAGCGTCGCTTACGCGCTACGCAGCGTCTACGTCGTCCTGCGCGAACGCATCGCCGCACCGACTCGCTTGCGGTTATCCGGCGGACTCGCGTACGACCCGTTCGTGCGGCAACTATTCGCCGACGTCTTCGGCATAGCGACGACGCTCACCGATCACGAAGAAGCGTCCGCATTCGGCGCCGCGATGATGGCGGCGATCGCAATCGGAATGTTGCCGGACGATGCGGCGGCCGCTGCGTTACTGCGCCCGCAATTCCAACATAGTCCGAGCGCCCGTTTGAGCGCGCCTTACGACGCTGCTTTCGAGCGGTACGGCGTGGAGGCGAATAAGCTGATCGCGACCGCTGCCGTGTGATGGGCGGGCGGCGTCATTCCCATAACGAGCCACGTCCGTCCGGCCGGGAGCCGCAGGTAAAGAGGTTTTCGGGCTAGGAGCAGGCGGTCGGCCGGCACGGCGGCCACCCGTCCGCGGACAGGGCAAAGCCCACCGAACGACCGCATCTCGCCCTAACCTTTCCTGCTCGTAAGCGGACGCCGAGCGCATGAGGAAAGGTCGTGCCATGCCTGCGCTTCCCGCGCGCCCTTCACGAGAGCATCTGCGCAAAGCAGCAAAGCGCTTAGCACGAGAACGCTCTCTGCCGCTCGCGGATGCCCAACGCGCGCTCGCAAACGATTACGAGTTCCCGACATGGGCGGCGCTAATGCAGTACGTCGCGAACGCGCGCGGCGTGGCCGACACGCCGAGCCTTTTGCTAGCGGCCATCCGCGACGGCAACATCGACGCCGTTCGCGCGTTGCTCGAGAAAGGTGCGAATCCGAACGTTGGAAACGGCCGTGAATCGCCGTTACACCTCGCGGCGCGACGCGGGCCGCTCGCGCTCGTCGAGACGCTCATCACCTGGGGTGCACTCGATTGGCAAACCGACGGCGCGGGACGAACGCCGCTCGACGTCGCGCGGTGCGGCCGCAGCGGCGAGCGCCCTGCCATCGTCGCGTTGCTCGAGCGACCGATCGCGGATCCATCGTTTCGAGCCGCGGTCGAAGCGCTGCAAGCGGGCGATATCGCCACCCTCGCTCGGCTTCTCGACGCGGAACCACGTCTCTTACGCGAGCGAATCGCGGGCCCCGACGCCTACCGAAAAGCGCCCCGTCACGAGTATTTTCGCGACCCGAAGTTATTCTGGTTCGTCGCCTTCAACCCGGGTGGCGACCGCAAGATGCCGGCGAACATTACGGAGGTCGCCCGGCTGATGATCGAGCGCGGCGCCACGCGTGCCGATTTGGATTACGCGCTCGAGCTTACGATGAGCAGCAGTGTCGCGCGCGAAGCGCGCCTGCAAGTGCCGCTGATCCGCACGCTTTTGGAGGCGGGAGCGAGTGCTACGCGCGATGCCGTCATCGTGGCCGCAGGGTACCGCGAAGTCGAGGCACTACGCGCGCTCATCGATGCCGGACGAACGCTCGACGCGCTGCTCGCCGCGGCGCTCGGCGACGCGGAAGCGCTTCGTCGAGAGCTGGCTCGCGCGAATCGCGCCGACGCTACGGCCGCATTCGGACTCGCCGTCATCAACCGCCAGCACGAAGCACTCGCCCTCGCCCTCGCAGCCGGAGCCGACGTAAACGCGGCCTTGCCGGTGCACGTGCATTGCACGGCCCTGCATCAAGCAGCGAGCGATGACGATGCGGCCCTGATCCGGCACTTGTTGGCCCACGGCGCCCGCGCCGATGCGCGCGACACCATTTGGGACGCGACGCCGCTCGAGTGGGCGACGTATCTCGGGCGGCCTGCCGCCAAAAACGCGCTCGAGGAGGCCGAGCGTAACGAAGCACGCCGAGCGCAGTAAGCGGTGCGCTCACCGACTTCCCCGAGCCCATGCGCCTGCTGATCGAGCACATGCCGTTAATCTCGATCGGATTTCCGACCACATCGCGCTCTTTACGTATTTCTTGTACGGCGCGATCTTCGTCGGGATCCGCGGACAGACGCTCGGCATGACGAGCATGGATCTGCGCGTGGTGACGACGCGGTTCGTGCGGCCGTCTCCGGCGCAAGCCCTATGGCGCTACGCGGTGGCGGTCGCTTCCGTGCTTACCGCCTTCGTACTGCTCGTTTTTCTTCCGC
>CAXTIY010000380.1:0-3472 GCA_964244215.1 uncultured bacterium | reverse complement strand
AGGTCGATTTCGAATGAGTACGGTCATCCTATAAGCGACGCCATTGCGTGGTGGCACGTCATCGTCGACGGCGCTTCTGATAAGAAGGTTGTCGGCGATCTAGTGACTTGATCCTGAGCGCCGAACGTAAGCATTCCGAAGATGGAGAATTATCATGGCTAAGCCGCTTTGCTACCGTTTCACGTCTGCACATCTTAGCTGATGAGCTTAAGTTGTTCCATCGCTGAGTCGACTACGTCGGCTTTGCATGCGTCTCAAATAGGCCTCGACCCTGCGTCAGCTCACGGACGCTGAGGTGTCCAAAGTCATCGATCCTACGCTCTCCGGTAATGAGCGTCACGTTATCATAAGCAATGTACGGGACCAAATGTGGTTCGTTTCTCAATAACGGAAATCCATTAACCATCTTTATCGGGTTGCCGGGCTGCCGCGGTGGGCGAGGTCTTCACCGTTCGCGACAATCTTCTTTGGTACATACTCCCTGGTTGCCGCGCCGCCCAAGCTGTGAGCGTGACGACGGCAGGTAGTGTACTCGCGTACGCATTACCAGCGGTTAGGAAATCCATCGGCGATTCGCAAGCGACATCGCTGCTGATTGCGAAGGGCTTCTCCTCGTCGGCGGTCGACTACAAAGGGCGTCGGAGGCGAAACAGACATCGAGCAGTATCCGTTCGCAGCAATGAACGGACCGATGGCAGCGGAGTCGGGGCGAGCCTGCACGCGCACGTGAAGCGCGGCTCCCGCACGCGCGAGGGGCGATGCGGCTTGCCACACACAGCCACTGGGGTCGCCGCTCGCGAAGCCCGGGCGGGCTCTGGTCCCATCGCTCCGAACGAAGCTGCGTGGTCTTCCTGTTCGCGGTCGTTTTTCTCTCGCTCGGGCTGCTCAATCTTACGATCGATCGCAATTGGTGGCGCGGCCAGCGGTTTCGGCTCGCGATCGGCTTGCCGCTCGTCATCGCGTACGTCTACTTCGAGATGCCGCCGCTCGTTTTTCCTCAAGCCTTCACGCTGTTGCTACTAACGCTCGTGCCGAACGCGGCATATAGCGCCTTGCTCGCGGCGCGCACCGTGATGGTGTCGCGGCGCATCGTTTCGATTCGACGTACGCCGATTCGGCCGTACCTCATCGCACTCGCCGTGCTGCTCGTGTTCGCGGGCATCTTGTTCGTCGCGCCGTACGTCGATGCCGGAGGCCTGCGCGATCTGGCCGACGTTACGTTATCGACGTCGTTGCCCCCGAGTACCGATATTCGTAACGTTCGCGTCGTGCCGCAAGAATCGGCGATCTTTCAAGGCAGCAAAGTCGTCGGGCAACTCGGTGCGTATTATCGCGTCGGCGATTACAGCGTTCAAGTTGCGAGCGGCCGGCTCGTTTGGGTCGCGCCGCTCGAATTTAACGGCGTCGTGCAGTGGCTTTCGCGGCGCACGAGCCCGGGCGTTATCGTGGTGAGCGCGGAAAATCCGGATGCGCCGGCCGAATTACGTACGCGCGCACCGCTGCGATACATCCCGTCGGCGCTGCTAAACGATAATTTATACCGCCACGTCTATTTTCGGTATGGTACCGAACGAATCTTGGAGACGACCGTCCAACTCGACGATGCCGGGAACCCGCAATACATCTGCACCCTCGGGCGTCCGACGATCGGCTGGAGCGGTACGCGCGTATCGGGCGTGGTGCTCGTCGACCCGGTCGACGGCTCGATGCGCCGCATCGACCGTCGCGACTTCGGAGCGTTGCCGAGTTGGGTCAGCCGCGTCTATCCGGCCGATCTGGCCTTGGCTTATAACGAATGGTTTGGAGCTTACGTACACGGCCTTTGGAACTACCTCGTCGTACGTCGCGACGTGCACGTGCCCGCCCGCGACGAAGTGTTCGGCTTGCTCGCAGGGCCGCGTTTCGTCTGGTTCGTCGACCATACGTCGCCCGCGAGCGACCAATCGATGACGGGCTTTACGTATATGGATACCGTAACCGGAGCCATCGTCTATTATACGTCTTCGGGCGGCGAGTTCAATTCGCGGGGCGCCGAAGAAGCCGTCGCGTCCAATCCGATCGTGCGGCAAGGGAAGTTGATTCCGACGCAACCGCTCCTCTATAATGCGTACGGGCAAAATACATGGGTCGTTCCGGTCGTGGCGGAAACGGGAAAGTATCAGACGGTGGCACTCGTACAGGCAAAGAACGGACACGTCGTGGTCGGCGCGAGTTCCAGCGCGTCTCCCCAAGTCGACGCGTTCGCGCAGTACGCGGCGTTCTTGGGAGTCGGAGCGGCGCAGGCCCCTGCCAAAAGCGACCGGAGCGCCTCGGGCACGCTCGATCGAATCGTGATCGCGGGCACGAACGTCTACTTCACCGTGCGCGGCGAACGGCGCATTTATACGTACGACGCGCATGCGGACGCCGCGGCTTTGCTCGCGCGCAGTGGCGACCGCGTCGCTTTCACGTGGGAAGGTTCGTCCGGTGGCTTCGCAATCGTTACGAAGCTCGCCGATGAGGCGCTCGGGGCGTCGCGGCCGTGAAACGGCTCTCGGGCGAACGCCTGATCCTCGAGCCCGTAACGGCCGCGAACGCGGTCACCCTGTGGCGCATCATGCAGACGGGTCAGTTGCGCGAGTTCCAAGACGTGCCGCGCTATTCGCGTGAAGAGTTCGAGCGGCGCGTGGCGACGCGTCCGAAAACCTTCGACGCGCGCGCTCTCGGGCGCTTCGAATGGCTCGTCGTCTTGCGATCGACGGCGCGCGCGATCGGCTGGCTGTCGCTGCGCGTAGGAGATCAGGAGCGCCGCACGGCGGAGATCGGCTACAGCATCGTCAACGGTTATCGCGGCGCGGGTTACGCGACCGAAGCCGCGCGGCTGATCGTCGACTATGCATTCGAAGAGAGCGACCTGCGCGAGTTGAGCGCCTGCTGCGTGCCGGCGAACGTCGCCTCGCGGCGTTTGCTCGCAAGCGTGGGATTTATCGAGCGCCGCGTACAGCGTAACGGCGCGATCGTGCGTGGCCGCCCCGTCGACATCGTTATTTTCGAATTACCGCGCGAACGGTATCGAGCACGATTCGATCACGGCAAATCGGCGAACTCGATCGTGATACCGGCGTCGGCGAATCCGAAATAGCGTTGCTGCGGGTTTGCCAAATGCGCGAGCAGCGGTTCGCGAATAACGGCGACCGCGATGCGGGAAGCAAGTTCGGCACGCGGTACCCAGGCGAGGTCTACGACGTGCGCGTCGTCACCGGTCGCGCGCGCGACGCCCGGCGAATAGACGTCGAAGGCGACGCTCAAAAAATGCGTATCCGTTTCGCGATCGTAGGATTCCGCGACGTAACGCAGACCGCCGACGGTTATTTCGAGCGACGTCTCTTCGAGAAATTCGCGGCGCAACGTCGCCTCGAGCAACTCACTAGGGCGCTGCCGGCCGCCGGGCAGATTCCAGAGCGGTCGCGCGTGGTTGCCGTATTTCGAGGCG
>CAXTIY010000379.1:0-3497 GCA_964244215.1 uncultured bacterium | reverse complement strand
CGTTTGATACGATCGGAAACAAGTAGCCCTGCTTGCCATCAAGATTCGGGTTCTTTAACGGGCCGCCGTTCAAAGCCAGCGCAGTGCCTCGCCTAAAGCGCTTAATGGGATCGGCTTGGTAAGGGCTGATATGTTGCATCTACTTTGCGGCCGAACCCGCTTCCCCACGGCTTTGCTGGATACCCAAGTGGCCTTTCCGCTCGATACGCGCTCGACGTGGGAATGGCAACTGCGACTATAATGCCGTTAACGTAAGAAAAAACAATTTCGCCCGGTCGAACGCTGTCCATCGCGACCCAATCGGCTTCCTTCTTTGATGTTGGGTCGGTTCCGTAGAGAGGTATCGGTTGACACTACGCCGCTTCGGCTATCCGGCGCTCGTAGTTGATCGGCGAGAGATAGCCGAGGGCTAAATGGCGTCGATGCGGAATGGGTGAGTGGCGCGAGGGATTGCACCCTCGCGCTCTCGCAGAACCGTACGTGAAACTCTCGCTTCATACGGCTCCCGTCATCTAGCTTCCGTCCGAAAGGTCGCCCAATGGACGAAGAGGGTGCGGTCTCGCCGAGCGATTCCGCCAACCCATCGCTGTGCATTCCATCGTCGACGTTTTAGAGACTTGTACTTTCTCATGGCCCATGTCGACAGTATCCTATCGAAGTGCTCCATGACTGGTCGTAAGGCCGATTTGTAGTACGCGCCATAGTAGTTGATCCAGCCACGTAAAACCGGATTCACCCTCCGAGCGATCTTCTCAAGAGTTAAGTCGCTGCGGCGGTGTAAACACCAACTGCGCATCGTTCGACGTATCGCGGTGGCGGATTTCGCGCTGATTCCTGGGTTGAAGCCGACAAAGAATTTACCGGCGCTGCTCTTGACTAACCTTGGCCGAAACGTGTAGCCAAGGAAATCGAATTGCACGACGGGATAGTTCTGGGGCCGACCGTTGCTCTTGCAGTAGGCGATCTTCGTCTTCTGCGGATGCAACTCTAGGAAACAGGTCGCAAAGCGCTCCGAAATTGCGTCTTTCAGACGCGCAGCTTGCTGCTCACTACGGCAATGGCAAATCACGTCATCAGCATAGCGTTCGAACGGGACATCCGGAAAGCTCCGAACCATCCAGAGATCAAACGCGTAATGAAGGTACAGATTTGCCAATATTGGACTGACGACGCCACCTTGCGGGGTGCCTTCGGTCCGTTCTATGAGACTACCATCCGCCAACTGCGCGGAAGCCTTCAGCCATCTTTCGATGTACAAAAGAGCCCACGAGCACGTGGTATGCCGTCGAATCGCGCGCATCAGGAGACCATGATCGATCGTCTCGAAGAAGCTCTTGATGTCGAGATCGAGCACCCATCCGTAATTCCAGCATCGCTGCCGCGCTACGGCTAGGGCTTCTTTCGCCGACTTCTTCGGCCGGTATCCGTACGAGTCCACATGGAAGTGCGGCTCTAAAATCGGCTGAAGAAAGCGCGTGATTACCATTTGCGCGATCCGATCCGCAACCGTGGGAATGCCCAGTGGTCGCGTTCGGCCGTCGCCTTTGGGAATCTCGACGCGGCGTACCGGCGGCGGGAAGTAGCTGCCTGATGCTAGGCGATTCCACAGCTTGTAGAGATTCGACTTGAGGTTCTCTTCAAATTGAACAATCGATTGACCATCAATACCAGCCGCTCCCCGATTGGCCTTGACCCGTTTGTACGCATCCCAAACATCGCGTTTGGAGATGTTAAACGGCTTTGCACGCTCCACAACGTTCATCCCGTTTCCGGTTGACGTCGAGGATGTGCTAGATAACGCGACCCCTTCGCTCGAATTTGCTTTCACAAATCGTCACCGCTACTACGAGTCGCTCCGCCCCTGTGCCGCGCATCAGTACGCTTTGCTTTATGAGGTCTGCTCACTCGGCGTTCTCCCTTCACATCGCGGCGACAGGTTCTCACGTTCCGCATGAGAGCCAGATGTACGTTCATGCCGCGTCTATACCGGATGCCGTCTGGCCAGGACGTAGATTGCCGCCAGACTGATCCCGGAAATTTGGTACTCTTCCGGTTTCGACATCATCTACAATCGAATTTCGATACGTCATTGGTGGTTCGCTTGCGCTCATCTCCGTACATCACACCTGACGGATTCTTTGCTCCGCCTTTTCGCTCAACGCTCACCACCAGGGCTCTTAACCCCAGCAGCTTGAGCTGGTTTGAAACCTGCCTCTACCAGCCGATTCCGAGGGGCCGACCCTCATCTCTCATGCAGCATGGTCACTTCATACAGAAGCTCCCTTCGTGACACACTACCAGATTTCAATGTATTCGAAGATCGCGGCGCGAGCGACCGCACGGCTTTCCCAAATCGGATCGCTAAGCTCGGTCTTCATCGTGCCTTATCGGCAACAGCTCGGGCGCTTGGCGGCCGCCCCCGGCACTCATAATACCCGGCGGATACCTCAAGAAGCTCGCACATCCGCCGTACGCTGTGCTGCGCTCTTTGCTCCTCGATGAATGCGTATTTCATCGGGATTCCTTGGCAAAGAACGCCGGGGCTTTTTTTAAGATCTCGCGACCTTCCTTCAGCGCGGCGTTTTCTCGGCGCAGCCGACGGTTCTCGTCCTCCAGGGAACCGGCCGGATTCAACCCGACTTTCGCCGGCCGCGGCGGCTCTAGTTTACGCCGCCACGTTTGTAGGAGTGATGGATTAATGCCAGATCACGGGCGACGTGGGACAAGCTATGTTCGCCCCTGGCTACGCGTGCAACGGCATCGCGCTTGAACTCTTCGCTGTGTGCTCGACGCTGATTTCCCATGATACCTCGCGCGCGGCTCTTCGCCAGCGCTATGTGGATGTCCGGGAAACCGGGACAGGCTCAAGGAAAGCTGGACGACGTTCCTGCGCGAGCTTCGCAAGTGGGGTCTCGTCGGCACGAAGCTCGTGATTAGCGACGCACACGAAGGGCTTAAGGTGCAGTAATGACGGTTATGCAAGGCGCGAGTTGGCAACGCTGCAAAGTTCACTTCTATCGCAACATTCTCGCTCATGTTCCGCAGGCGCGCAAGCTGGAATTAGCGGCGGCGCTGCGAGTCGTTTTCGGCCAGTATCGATGGAAGCGGCGCAACGTGCGGCAAGCGAGTTCCGCGCACTCTTCGGAAAAACATTGACGAAAGCGATTGCAATCTTCGACGCTGGGCTGGCCAACGCGCTCGCGTTCTTGCGCTTCCCAATCGAACGTCATTGGAGCATCGCAACGACGAATCCCATCGAGCATCTCAACAAGGAAATACGCAGGCGAACCCGGTCGATCGGCATCTTCCCATCACGCGAATCGGCCTTGCGGCTCGTGACGATGATTCTTATTGAGCAAAGCGAAGAATGGATGGTCGAACGAAGATATATGTCGCCCGATCACTGGCATTGGTACTACAAACTTAGCTCCTGTATAATAACAGTACCGTCGATATTACACACTTATCCGGACTTAGCCTCGGGTTGTAGTTAGAGT
>CAXTIY010000378.1:0-3502 GCA_964244215.1 uncultured bacterium | reverse complement strand
GGGACGGCGGAGCATCTCTTCGTCATCAGCGGTAACGGCGACGTCATCGAACCCGACGAAGGCATCGCCGCAATCGGCAGCGGCGGGCCGTACGCCCAAGCCGCCGCTATGGCACTCGTGCGACACTCGTCGCTCGATGCCGAAGGCATCGCTCGCGCGGCGCTACAAGTGGCGGGACGCATCGATATCTATACCAACGACGACATCGTCGTGGAGGTTGTTTAGGATGATCGACTTCGTACGCGCTAATCGCGAACGCTATCTCGGCGAGCTCAAGACGTGGATCGCGTGTCCCTCCGTTTCGGCCGATCCCGCACGGCACGGTGAGGTGCGTCGCTCCGCGGAAGCCGTCGTCTCACGCATGCGCGCTGCGGGATTGACGGAGGCCGAGGTTTTAGAGACGGACGGCCTGCCCGTGGCTTACGGCTCGTGGCTGCACGCGCCCGGCGCCCCGACGGTGCTGATCTACGGCCATCACGACGTTCAGCCCGAAGATCCGCTCGCGCTCTGGCTCTCGCCACCGTTCGAAGGCACGGTACGCGACGGCAAACTTTACGGCCGCGGCTCGGTCGACGATAAAGGTCAAGTGTTGATGCATCTCGCGGCGCTCGAAGCGCACTTGCGCGTGCGCGGTAATCTGCCGATCAACGTCAAAGTCGTCGTCGAAGGCGAAGAAGAAATCGGTTCGCCGAGCTTCGAAACCTTTCTCGCTCGCGAACGCGAACGGCTCGCCTGCGACCTCGTGGTCGTCTCCGACACGGCCGTATTTGCCGAAGACGTTCCCTCGCTTACCGTTTCGCTGCGCGGACTCGTCGCTTGGGAAGTGACGGTGCACGGCCCGACGAGCGATCTGCACTCCGGTTATTTCGGCGGCCTCGTCGTCAATCCGATCGAAGCGCTCGCGAAAATGCTCGCGACCCTGCGCGGCGAGAACGGCGAGATCGTGGTCGCCGGATTCTACGAAGGCGTGCCCGAGCTCAGCGACGTCGCGCGTGCCGAACTCGAAGCGCTGCCGTTCGATAGCGAACGCGAGGCGCGCGGGCTCGGCGTATCGGAACTCGCCGGCGGCGAGCACGGCCGCTTACCGCTCGACCGTTCGTGGTTTCGCCCGACGCTCGAACTCAACGGAATCTACGGCGGCTATCAAGGCCCCGGCGGGAAGACGATCGTGCCGAGCTTCGCGCGAGCCAAGCTTTCGGCGCGACTCGTCGGCGACCAAGATCCGGCAACCGTGAAGCGCGCCGTGCGCGAACATCTCCAGCGCGTGGCACCGGCCGGCGTTCGCGTCGAGATCCTAGACGACGGCGACGTGCGCGCGGTAACGACCTCGCGCGATCATCCGGCGGTGGCGGCCGCGGCTCGAGCGATGGAGCGCGGCTTCGGCAAAGCGCCCGTCTTCATCGGCACGGGCGGCACGATCGGTCCGGTTTCGAGCTTCGACCGCATCTTGGGGCTACCGCAGGTACTCATCGGCGTCGGCCTGCCCGACGACGCGATTCATGCGCCCAACGAGAAGTTCGACCTCGCACAGTTTTACGGCGGCATCGAGGTGATGACGTATCTCTATGACGAGCTGGCTCTAGCGCTGGAACCGGTCGCCGCGCCGGCGCTCACCGGGCGTTAACCGCTCTGGAAGGCGCCGGGCCTGCGCTTAGCGGAGTCACTGTAGGCACCATGATCACCCTTCCGACAGAACTCACGCCCCGCCAGATCGTCGCCGAGCTCGATCGCTATATCGTCGGTCAAGCGAAAGCCAAGCGCGCCGTTGCGGTCGCCATGCGTAATCGCTATCGACGCGAACGGCTCGGCGAAGAAATGCGCGGCGAAATTATTCCCAAAAACATCTTGATGATCGGCCCGACGGGCGTCGGGAAGACGGAGATCGCGCGCCGCCTCGCGACGCTTGCGGGTGCTCCGTTCGTCAAGGTCGAGGCGACGAAATATACCGAAGTCGGTTACGTCGGCCGCGACGTGGAATCGATGGTGCGCGATCTCGTCGAAGCGGCCATTCGCATGGTGCAGGACGAGCGGCGCGGCGAAGTGCGCGAAGCGGCGGATGCAGCCGCGATCGAACGCGTCGTCGATCTGCTCTATCCGGAAACGCGGGCGCCCGGTGCGGGGCAACCCGCGAATCCGTTCGCCGCAACGCTCGGCTCGATTTTCGGAAACAACTTCGCGCAGCAGCAACCGCCGCCGCAAGCGACGGCGACCGCAGCCCCGCCCGAGAACGCGCACACGATTCGCGAGCAGGCGCGCGCAGACGTCTTGCGCGGTTTCTACGACGTTCGGCTCGTCGACATTGAAGTCGAGGAAACGCAGCAGCTACCGATCGGCATGATGGGCGGCATGGATCCATCGATGGGCGGTGGTGGCGGAAACGACATGAGCGAGATGCTCGGCGGGTTGTTGCCGAAGAAAAAGACGAAGAAGCGCGTTACGGTCGCTGAAGCACGTCGCATCTTCACGCTCGAAGAGGCGAGTAAACTCGTCGACGCCGACGCCGTCAAACGTGAAGCGTTACATCGCGCAAGCGAAAACGGCATCATTTTCATCGACGAAATAGACAAGGTCGCCGGGCGCGAAGGCGCGCGCGGCCCGGACGTCTCGCGCGAAGGCGTGCAGCGCGATATCTTGCCGATCGTCGAAGGTAGCACCGTCACGACGAAACACGGTGCGATAAAAACCGATCACGTGCTCTTCATCGCGGCGGGCGCGTTTCATATGAGCAAACCCTCCGATCTTATTCCGGAGTTACAGGGCCGCTTTCCGATTCGCGTGGAGCTCGATTCGTTATCCGTCGACGACTTCAAGACGATCCTCACACAACCGAAGAACGCGCTAACCGAACAATATAAGCAATTGCTCGCGGTGGAAGGCGTCGACGTGCAGTTCTTGCCCGAAGGGATCGAACAACTCGCGACCTATGCGATGCGCGTGAACGAGCAGACGGAGAATATCGGCGCGCGGCGCCTGCACACGGTTCTCGAACGGCTCCTCGAAGACGTCTCGTATGCCGCGCCCGAAGAAGGCGGCACCGTCGTCGTCGACGGCGAGTACGTGCGCGGTAAACTTTCGGAGATCGTGGAAAGCGCTAATCTGAGTACGTACATATTGTGACGAGCGACGCATTACCGAGCGACCCTTCGCTTACCGCCCGCGCCGTTCGATCGTTCGGCAACTCGACGTAAAGCGGGCGTTCGTGACTGCCGAAGCCACGTAGAGGTGCGGCGCCACGTCGCGCGACTTCGGATTGGAGAGCAGGGCAATCGCTAACGAACAGGCATCGCCCGCTCTACACTCCGTCGTCGAACTCGAATCGCTCGCGGCGTGCTGGCTCGCCATGGCTGCGGCGACGACGCTCCCGGAAATCGAAGCCGCCGCCCTCGCAGGTTTGCGCGGACTCATCGATGTGGAGATCGCGTACCTCGCCCGTCGCGAGCGCGGCATCTGGACGATCGGCACGGAAGTCGGGCTCGAGGGCGATATCGCGGGTGTGAGTATC
>CAXTIY010000377.1:0-3520 GCA_964244215.1 uncultured bacterium | reverse complement strand
GGCGAACCGTTCGCCCGGCGACCGGCGATCGTCCGGAGCGTTCTCCGCGCCCGTAACGGTGATGGCGTTGGCCGGGCATGCGATCGAACAGAGCTCGCACCCGATGCAGCGCTCTTTGCCGTCGGCATAGCGCCGCAGTTCGTGCAGCCCGTGAAAACGCGGCGCGTGCTGCTTACGCACGTCGGGATACGCGATCGTCGGTTTCTTCTGAAACGCGAATTGGAGGGTCGTTGCGAATCCGCGGAATAGCGCGATGACCGCGCCCGGTAAGCTTTGCACGCGCTACCCCGTTATCGCGACGACGGCGGCCGTCACCATGAGATTGAGCGTCGCGACCGGGAGCAAGAACTTCCAACCGAAGTTCATGAGCCGGTCGTAACGCAGGCGTGGCAGCGTCGTCCGCAGCCAAATATACATGAAGATGAACGCACCGGCTTTGAGCACGAACCAGACGATGCCCGGTACGAACGTCAGGCCGAACGGCGCCATCCAACCGCCGAGAAACAGCAGCGTCGCGATACACGCGACCGTGATCATATTGAGATACTCGGCAATGAAGAATAAGCCGAAACGCAAACCCGAATACTCCGTATGAAACCCGCCGACCAGTTCGGTTTCGGCTTCGACGAGATCGAACGGCGCGCGATTGGTTTCCGCGACCGCCGTGATGATGTAGATGACGAACCCGAGCAGCTGCGGCACGATGTACCACAACTTATATTGCGCGTGTACGATGCCCGTGAGCGAGGTCGTACCCGCGAGAATCAGCACGCCGATCACCGACATCGTCATCGCGAGCTCGTAGCTAATCATCTGCGCCGTCGAACGGACGCTGCCGAGCAGCGGAAACTTCGAACCCGACGACCAGCCCGCAAGCGAGATGCCGTATACGCCGATCGAAGTAATCGCGAAGAGTACGAGGATCCCCGCGTTGACGTCGCTCACGCCCCACACGCCCGCACTCGATTCCGAAAACGGAATGATCGCGAACGCCCCCATCGCGCAGATGAGCGAAATGAACGGTGCGAGTTTGTAGATGAGCGGGTCTGCGGTACTCGGGGTGAGATCTTCTTTAAGGAGCATCTTTGCGGCATCGGCGGCCGGTTGCATCATGCCCCACGGCCCCGTGCGATTAGGGCCGGGACGCAGTTGCATCCAACCCATGATCTTACGTTCGAACACCATCGCATACGCGAACGTCGTCAAAACGACGACCAGAATTACGGCCGATTTGATGAGCGCGATCAACCACCAGGGCGCCGCGCCGAGTACGTCGAGGGCTTGCGAGAGCATCAGACGCCTCCGACCGCGAGCGCGGCTTCGGCAACGGGCACGCGCGTAACCGTAATCGCTTCGCCGTCGCTGAAACCGTTCGCCGGGGCGGCGGGCAACCCGTCGATCACCGCCACGACGCCCGCTCGCGCATTCTCGTCGATCGCGACGACGAGTTCGGGAAGGGCGCCGCCGCTCGAACCCGCGATGGTCACGTAATCGCCCGCGGCGAGACCGAGCGCGGCCGCGGTCGCGGGAGCGAACGTGGCCGCGGCGACCGGCCGGAGCGCCGCGAGCGCGTCGTCGAAGTGCACCGTGCCGCCACCGCTGAAAATGTTCGCGCCGAGCGCGATGCGCAAGCCGCTTTCCCGAGCATCGCTCGGGGCCGCGTCGCCCTCACTCGTCTGCAAAACGACGCCGTCCGAAAACGAGGCGTCACCGAAGCCGATATCCCAAACGCCGAGCGCAGCGGTGGCGGCCGCGGTGATTTCGGCCGGCGCCGGAATGTCGAGCTCGAGTTCGGCTGCGAGTGCCACGAGCATCTCGCCATCGGAGAGCGTACCCGGAGGCGCCGCGTGGCCGGCGTTTACGGCCAGGACGTCGCCTGCAAGATCGTACACATGGCCCGTCTTCTCGAACGAGCCGCGCGCCGGCAGAACGAGATGTGCGAGCGACGACGTTTCGGTTATGAAGAGTTCGCTCGCCACGACGAACGGTACGGCCGCCAGCGCCGCGCGCACGTATCGCTCGCCGCGCGGATGCTGCAATACGGGGTTCGTTCCGAAGAGCGAAAGAACGCGCAGCTTGCCCTCGTGCGCCGCTTGCAACATACCGTCGACCGCGAGGCCGCCGTCGCGCGGCAGCAGCCCGAGGGCGGACGCGCCGAGCGCGTTAGCTTGCTCGCCCGGAACGTAGGCGGAGACGGTCGCGCCCCGGGCGGCGAGAGAGTCCATCAGCGTCGCGATGCGCGCGCCGAGTCGCAGATCGACGCCGTCCCACACGAAGGCGACGCGCGTCACGCCATCCGTCAACGGCGCGAAGTCCTCGAACGTGTCCGCGTGCGTCACGGGCACGAACGCTTCACCGGTATGGACGCCGTACGTTGCGTACCGGGCACCGTGCCGCAAGACGGCTTTTCGAATCCGTAGATCGAGAACGGGCGCCGTCTGCGAGGGGGGCCGGCCGAATGCGACGATCAGCTGTGCGCGCTCGAGCGCCGCGTAGGTCCCGGCGAAGCGGCCGGGCAGCGCCTGGCGCTGGCGCCCCGCGCGCCAATCGATATGGCTCGTCCCGAGCGCGCGCATCGTGCGCGCGAGCAGAACGATCTCTTCACTCAGAAGCCGGCCGCCGCCGATGACGGCGCTCGTCGCGGGAGGCGCTTCGCGCAGATGCTTTGCCCACAGTGCGATCGCATCGTCCCACTCGAGTTGCACCCACTCGTCGCCTTGCCGCAAGAGCGGGCTCGTAACGCGCCGCGCATCGGAATAAAAGCCGATGTTGTAGCGGCCGCGATCGCAGAGCCAACCGTCGGAAACGGCGTCGTCTTCTTCGACCGACATCGTGCGTTGCACGTTGCCGTAACGTTCGTCGATATTGAGTTGACAGCCGACGGAACACTGCGTGCACGTCGTCGCGGTGCGGACGTTATCCCACGGCCGCGATTTGAAGCGATACGTCTTTGAAGTTAGCGCCCCGACCGGACACAGTTCCGTCACGTTGCCGGAAAAGTTCGAAACGTACGGGGCGCCGCTGGCGGTCGCGATTACGTCGCGCTGTCCGCGATCTTTCACGACGATCGAGCGTTCGTTCGTGATGAGTTCGTCGAAACGCGTGCAGCGCTGGCAGACGATGCACCGCTCGTCGTCGAGCACGATCGTCGGCCCGAGGTCGATGGCCTTGGGCTTCGAGGATTTGGCATCGAGCAGACGCGACGAACTTTGACCGTACGCCATCGAATAGTCTTGCAGATCGCACTCGCCGCCCTTGTCGCAAATCGGACAATCGAGCGGATGATTGAGCAGCAAAAATTCCATGACGGCGCGGCGGCCATCTTCGACTTTTTGCCCGTACGTATGGACGACCATACCTTCGGTCACGGCGGTATTGCACGCGATTTGCAGTTTCGGAATCTTCTCGATTTCGACCAAACAAATGCGACACAGGCCGGCGGGCCCGAGCTTGGGATGATAGCAATACACCGGGACGTCGGTGTCGATCGTCTTCGCCGCTTCGACGAGCAGCGTACCTT
>CAXTIY010000376.1:0-3527 GCA_964244215.1 uncultured bacterium | reverse complement strand
TGGTAGCCCCAACGGGATTCGAACCCGTGTTACTGCCGTGAGAGGGCAGCGTCCTAGGCCTCTAGACGATAGGGCCGCGTTGCTCCCGGGCATGGACTCGAACCACGATAAGCAGAGTCAGAGTCTGCTGTCCTACCATTAGACGACCCGGGATCGGTCTTGCCGATTGCGACGGTCGCAAATTGGCGGCTCACGTTCGGACCCCTCTACCGCCGGTTACGATGCAGCAGGGTCGGCAGGCCGTAGTAAGTGCTCCCGCAGAAATGGGAACGTTTGAGCGGAGGTCGTTTGCAAGCAGTCATTCTTGTCGGCGGGGAGGGTACGCGGTTGCGTCCCCTCACGTACGGCACGCCGAAGCCGATGGTACCGTTGTTCGGCGTACCGTTCCTGGAAAGAACGATCGTGCGTTTGCGCGACGCGGGCGTCGCTGAGATCATTCTCGCGGCGGGCTATCTGCCCGAAGCGATATCGGAGTATTTCGGAGACGGTTCGCGCTTCGGTACGCGCGTAACGTACGTCATCGAGGCGTCGCCCCTAGGTACGGCAGGGGCGCTCCGGAACGTCGCGGACCGTATCACGGGCGCGTTCTTCGTTCTCAACGGCGACGTGCTCACCGATCTCGATCTGCGCGCGATGCTCGCCTTCCATCAGGCGAGCGGCGGCGTCGGCGTGCTTCATGCGATCTCGGTCGAGGATCCCTCGGCCTTCGGATGTATCGAGCACGATGCCGCCGGGCGCATTACCGGGTTCATCGAGAAGCCCCCGCGCGAAGAAGCGAAAACGAGCGACATCAACGCGGGCACTTACCTGCTCGAAGCGCGTATCTTGGACGACATTCCCTCCGGTCGTAGCGTCTCGATCGAACGTGAGATCTTCCCAAAGTTGATTGCCGCGGGCGACGGACTCTATACGTACATTACGAGCGACTACTGGCTCGACGTCGGGCGGCCGGCGCAATACATTCAAGCGCACGACGACGTCCTCGACGGAAAGCTCGCGCTCTCACCTCAAGGGGATGTCGGCGCCATATCGGGAGCGATGTGGGCCTTCGGGGACGCGAAGCTGCCCGGAAACATCCGCCCTCCATCGTTCGTCGGCGCGGGTGCCACGATCGCGGCGGACGCCGTAATCGGCCCGTATGCGGTCATCGGCGCCGGCTGCCGGATCGCCGCAGGTGCCGAAGTCCGGCGTTCGATCCTGTGGGACGGCGTTTCGATCGACGAGCACGCGCGCGTCGTCGGAGCTATTCTTGCAAGCAACGTCAGCGTGGGCCGGGAAGCGGTCGTGCCCGTGGGCTCCGTAATCGGCCACGATGTAACGATCGCGACCGGCGTCGTGCTGCCCGACGATGCTCGCGTTTCCGCGGAGGACATGCCCGCCGCTCGTTAGGTTTGCTCCAGAAATTGCTCGGGTACGTAGAATACCCGTCCGAGAGGTGACTTTTGTATCCGCGCTTGCCCGTCCCACTTGGCTTATCGGCACCGCGTACGTTGTTTCTCGGTTCGTATCCCCCGCGCGAATGCGGAATTGCGACCTTTACGAAAGACGTCGTTGAGAGTTTCGATGCGACGTTCGGCATGTCGAGCGGCGTCGTCGCGATCGACGAACCCGGCGGCGAAGCTCGCACGTATCCGAAGAACGTAATCGCCCGGCTCACCCAAGACGACGCCGCGTCGTATCCGAGAGTGGCCCGCGCCATCAACGCGCATCCTTCGGAATTGCTCGACATCCAACACGAGTACGGTCTCTTCGGCGGCCCCGACGGCAGTTGGCTCCTCGATCTTCTCGACCATGTTACGAAGCCGGTCGTGGTATCTCTCCATACGGTCCTGCCCGAGCCCAAGGATAGCCACCGCTCGGTCGCTCGACGGCTATGCGAGCGCGTCGATGGGGTCGTCGTGCTTTCGCAAACGGGCAAAGATATTCTCAGCAGCGTCTATGGAGTCGATCCGGCCAAGATCCACGTCATCCATCACGGAGTTCCGGACGTTCCGTTCCGCTCGACGGATGAAGCCAAAGCCGCACTCGGTTATTCCGGGCGACTCGTCGTTTCCACGTTCGGCTTGATTAGTCGCGGCAAAGGGCTCGAATACGGCATCGACGCGATGCGTAGCGTCGTCGCGCAGCATCCCGAGGCGCTCTATTTGATTCTCGGGCAGACGCATCCGAGCGTGCGGCGGCACGAGGGGGAATCGTATCGCGGCGAACTGCTCGAGCGAATCGCGAGCTACGGTTTACAGAATAACGTGCAGCTCGTCGATAAGTATCTCGAGTTCAATGAACTTCTGAGCTACCTCGGCGCAACGGACGTGTACCTCACGCCGTATCTCAATCCGGTTCAAATCGTCAGCGGCACGCTCGCCTACGCCGTCGGGCTCGGCAAAGCGATCGTTTCGACGCCGTATCTTTACGCAAAGGAACTGCTCGCGAACGGGCGCGGCATACTCGCACCGTTCCGCGATCCCGAAGCGATCGCCCAGGCGCTCGGTGCGCTACTCGGCGATCCGTGGTTGCGCCGGGCGACGGAGCGGCGCGCGTACCGTTTCGGCCGCCAGATGACGTGGCCGCACGTGGCGCGCGCGTACGGCCGTGTTTTCTGCGACGTCGTTCCGGGGGCGAACGTGGAAGGCGGCTCGCTCGGTCTCGAACGGCCCGCATGAACGTGACGCGGCGTATTCCGCCGCTCGATCACCTGGTCGATCTTACCGACGATACGGGCATCGTGCAGCATGCGACGTACGACCTCGCCAATCGCTCGACCGGCTACTGCACGGACGACGTAGCGCGAGCCTTTATGGTCGCCGTTGCAGCGTCGAAGTTCGAGGCTCGACGCGATGCCGCGCTTCGCTTAGCGCGCATTTACCTCGCCTTTCTGATGGACGCGCAACTGCCCGACGGACGCTTTCACAACTTCATGAGCTACCAACGAGATTGGCTCGACGATGTCGGCACGGACGACAGTATCGGGCGTGCCGTGTGGTCGCTCGGCTACGGTATGCGGCACGCGCCGCGCGCGGAATGGCGTGCCGTGTGCCGCCAATTGCTCGAACGCGCGCTGCCTAGGGTCGGGGGGCTCGGCTTTATTCGTTCGCGTGCGTATGCGGCGCTCGGACTCGCGTACGCTCGCGAATCGCTCGAAGTACGCGTCCCCGAACTCGACGTGGAGCTCCTTGCGATCGGTAGCGACCTTGCGGCGCGTTTAGCTGCGACGGCCGTCCCCGGTTGGGACTGGTTCGAGCACGAATTGACCTACGACAATGCCCGACTGCCCGAGGCGCTGTTCCGAATCGGTATGGCCCTTGATCATTCGGAATTCATCGAGCTCGGCCGGCGAACGTTCGATTTTTATGCCGAGGTCGTCATCGTTAACGATACGTTCGTACCGATCGGAAGCGACGGCTGGTACGTCCGGGAAGGCCACAGAGCGCGACACGCCCAGCAGCCGCTGGAAGCCGCGTCCCTCGTCGACGCCGCGCTTGCGGCCGGCGCCGCGACGGGCGAGCCGCGCTATAAAAAGATTGCGGATC
>CAXTIY010000375.1:0-3531 GCA_964244215.1 uncultured bacterium | reverse complement strand
GTCGGTCGGCTCGTCCTTGACTTCGATCTTCGGGAGCTTCTTCTCCGCCTCTTCGAGTTCGTGCGCGAACGGGCCGTAGAACTGGCGCAAAACCTCGACCCAATCCATGTTGTGCTCTTCGACTTGATCGAGTTCGCTCTCCATCTTGGCCGTATACGCGAGATCCATGATGTCTTTGAAATGCTCGGCGAGCAAGTCGTTTACCGACATTCCGATCTCGGTCGGATGGAACCGGCGATCCACTTGCTCGACGTATTGGCGAGCCTGAATCGTCTCGACGATCGAGCTGTACGTCGAAGGGCGGCCGATGCCGTTCTCTTCGAGCGATTTGACGAGCGTGGCTTCCGTGAAGCGCGGCGGGGGTTCCGTAAAATGCTGCTTCGGATCGACGGTACGCTTATCGAGCGCGTCATTTTGGGCGAGTGCCGGCAAGAGTACGCGCCCGGGTTTCGCCTTCGCTGCAGCGGCGGCGACGTTCGAACCCTCCGAATCGTCTTTGCCTTCTTCATAAACCGCGGTATAGCCGGCGAACTTGAGCACGCTGCCGGTCGCGCGAAACAGATATTTCGCGTTTCCGCGCTTGGGCTTCGCGGCGATGTCGACCGACGTCTGATCGTAAACCGCTGCGGCCATCTGAGACGCGACGAATCGTTCCCATATCAGCTGATAGAGCCGTAACTCGTCGCGCTTGAGCACGCCCGCGAGCGACTCGGGCGTCCGCGCGATCGACGTCGGCCGGATCGCTTCGTGCGCGTCTTGCGCGCCCTCGCGCACCTTGAACTGCCGCGCTCCACCATAGAATTCGGTGCCGTACGTTCCGTCGATGAATTCGCGCGCGGCATCGCGTGCGGAATCCGCGATCCGTGTCGAGTCCGTCCGCATGTAGGTGATGAGACCTTGCGTACCCTCACTGCCGAGATCGACGCCTTCATAAAGAGACTGCGCGGTCTGCATCGTTTTGCGTACGCGGAACTTAAGTTTACGCGACGCTTCCTGCTGCAAGGTTGAGGTGGTAAACGGCGCCGCCGCGTTACGGCGCGTCTCGCGCTGCTTGACGGCGGAGACGGAGTAGGCCGCGTCCTGGAGATCAGCGACGACTTGGTCCGCGCGGCCGCCGTTCGTAATATCGGCTTTCTCGCCGTCGATTTCGAAAAGGTCCGCCGAGAAGATTTGCTCCGCGCCGTGCTTGTTCAGAACGGCGGTTATGGTCCAATATTCACGAGGTACGAACGCGATGATCTCGCGTTCGCGATCGACGATTAACTTCACGGCGACCGATTGCACGCGCCCGGCGGAGAGGCCGCTGCGCACCTTGGCCCATAGCAGCGGCGAGATCTTGTAGCCGACGAGCCGGTCGAGTATCCGCCGAGCTTGCTGCGCGTTGACGCGAGCCATGTCGATCGGGTGTGCCGAATCGATCGCGTGCAGCGCCGCTTCTTTCGTAATTTCGTGCAGCTCGATGCGCTTGGGCTGGTCGAGCTTGAGAACCTCGGCGAGATGCCACGCGATCGCCTCGCCCTCGCGATCGGGGTCGGTCGCGAGGAAGACGTCGGTCGCCGATTTTACGGCGCTCTTAAGCTCTTTGATTACGTCGCCCTTGCCTTTAATGGTAAGGTAACGCGGCGCGAAGTCGTTCTCAACGTCGACGCCGAGGGTGCTTTTCGGCAGGTCGCGCACGTGTCCGACCGAGGCCTTCACGACATAACGGGGAGGCAAGAACTTCTTTATCGTGCGCGCTTTCGTCGGCGATTCGACGATGATCAGCGGCTTCTTCAAACTCTCCTCGTCTCTGGGGTACCTGGAAACCCGTGGCTAGAGAAAACGCCCTAAGTATAGCGCCGCCGTCAAGCGGGGGACGCACATAGCACTTAACAATCGCGCCCGCGTGGCCCACGCGCGTACGCGCTTTGTCGCGATAATCTTGCATAAATTACGCACGCGGTATAAGATGCTTCCAAGTACGATGACGTGTAACGCGTCAACGTGTTCACCGCTACGATCGTCTGCGAATGGACGAGGAGGACGAGTTGGACGAATCCCCGGAGACAGACGGCGACTTGACGTCGGAAGAGTCGGCGCCGGCCGCGACGCCGCGCCGCAAAGCGACCCGCAAGAAGTCGAGCGCTAAGAAGAAAACGAGCGCTAAGAAGACGACCGGAGCCGCTAAGAAAAAGACTCCCGGACGCAAGAAATCGACCGCCAAGAAAGCCACCGGAACCGCCAAGAAAAAGACCGCCAAGAAGACGGCGGCAAAGAAGACCACGCGTAAGAAAGCCGCAACCGGCGGACGCAAAAAGGCCACGGCGAAGAAGACGACCGCAAAGAAGACCACGCGGAAGAAAGCGGCTCCCGGCCGTAAGAAAGCCGCTCCCGGGCGCAAGAAAACAACCGCCAAGAAAACGACCCGCAAGAAGAAAGCGTAAGCTTCTCCGAGCAGTCGAAAGAAAGAGAGCGATCGGCGTCGATCGCTCTCTTTTTTTATCTGGTCAGGCCGAAGCCGCCGCCGGTATCATATTCGGAGCGTTGCCGCCGTGCTCTTCGACCCAGTGGCAAGCCGCCACGTGATTGGGCGCATAGCTCTTTAGCGGAGGCACTTCGACCTTACAGCGGTCGAATGCAACGGGGCAGCGCGTGTGAAACCGGCAGCCGGAGGGCGGGTTAACGGGCGAGGGAATGTCGCCGCTCAGGATGATGCGCGCGCGGCGCGACTCGACGGCCGGATCTGGAATCGGAATCGCCGAGAGTAGCGCTTGCGTATAGGGGTGAAGCGGGTTCTCGTAGAGGTCGTCGCGATCGGCAATCTCGACGATCTTACCGACGTACATGACGGCGACGCGCGTGGAGATGTGACGCACGACCGAAAGATCGTGCGCGATGAAAAGATACGTCAGGCCGAGCTGCGCTTGCAGATCTTGCATCAAGTTGATGACCTGCGCTTGGATCGAGACGTCGAGCGCGGAGACCGGTTCGTCTGCGACGATGAACTTCGGATTGACCGCAAGCGCCCGGGCGATGCCGATGCGCTGTCGTTGACCGCCCGAGAATTCGTGTGGATAGCGGTTTGCGTGATACGGCTGCAACCCGACCAAGCGCAGTAATTCTTGCACCCGGTCGCCTACGTCTTTGCCACGCGCGATGTTATGAATCTGCAGCGGTTCACCGACGATATCGCCGACCGTCATACGCGGATTGAGCGACGCATACGGATCCTGAAAGATGATCTGCATCTCCTTACGGAGTTTGCGGACCTCTTCGCGGCCGAGTAGTTGAACGTCGCGGCCGTCGAAAAAGACTTCGCCCTTGGTCGCCGGCAGCAGCCGTAAGATGACGCGGCCGGCGGTCGTCTTACCGGAGCCGGATTCGCCGACGAGTCCGAGCGTTTCACCGCGTTTGATCGAAAAATCGATCCCGTCGACCGCCCGAACGTCGCCGACGTGGCGCGAAAAAACGCCCGCATGTATGGGGAAATACTTATAGAGATCGCGGACTTCCAGAAGATCCGATGTCGCGTGGCCGTTCGAACCGTTCACG
>CAXTIY010000374.1:0-3538 GCA_964244215.1 uncultured bacterium | reverse complement strand
TACCGAAGCGAGCCACACGCGGTGCGCGTGGTGAAAGGCGAGCTTCGTTTCCAGTAAATACACGACGAGATTGCCGACCAGGAGCGCGATGAACGAGACGGTGAGGAATTGCGCGCCTTCCCGCCCGGCGTGCCGTGACGAGCGAAACGTCCATCTGCGATTTAGGAAATAATTCGATACGCCGCCGATCATGAAGCCGATCGAAAAGTCCACCCAGATCGGATAGTGCGTGAAGCGTTGCAGCAGCGTGAAGATGATGAGATTGACGAGCGTGCCGGAAGCACCGACGATCGCAAATTTAACGATCTGACGGATGCCTCGGCGCTGCGTAAGGCGGCGTACGAAGTGCGGTCGAGCGGCCACGTCGCCCGGCACGAAATCGGGTTCCATCAAGCCACCCAGTACCAATTCGCGAATAGCACCGTGAAGAGGCCGAGCAGCGGCAAGGAAAACGCGACGATCGCGCTATTCACCCACGATCGGCCGCCCCAAAGTGCGAGAATCACGAACATCGGGAAGAGCACGAGCGCGAAGCGCGGCATGCTCATTAGGCTCGACGTCGATAACGGAACGAGAATCGAGAGCACCATGTATGCGACGAACGACGGACGTAAGCGGCGGAAACCCGCGGCGAGGACGGCGATCATCAGAAGCGTAAAGGCGAGTTCGATCGCTTCCCCCGCGATCAGTACGGACGAGTGGTCGCGTAAGCCGATCTGCACGATCTTGTATCCGTGCGCAAAGGCGACCCACGGCGGCGCGAGATGGCGATCCCAGTGCGATTGAACGTGCGAAAAAAAGAGCGGGTCGCCCGTGAGCAGCCAGAGCCAAGCCATATACGCCGCAAGGCCGCCGCCGATCGCGAGGGCGCCCGCGATAACGCGTAGCGCCCGCTGCGGCGTCGCGAACGCCGAGAAACGTCCGCCCGCGCCGCCGGCCATGAAGGCCTCGATAAAGTACGGTACGACGAGTAACACGCCTTCGACCCGCGTTAGCGCGGCGAACGCACCGATGATGCCCGCGACGATCCAGCGGTGTTCGCGAATATAATAAAACGAAGCGACCGTCAGCGCGAAGAACAGCGACTCGGTATAAACTGCGGAGAAGAAGATGGCCGTCGGAAAGATCGATACGTAGAAGATCGCTCGTAGCGCGACGGCCCGCGTAAACTGGTGCTCGACGAGCTTGTAAAAGAAGAGCAGCCCGAAGAAGAGCGCGAGGTTCGAGATGAGCAACCCCGCGACGAGGCCGCTGCCGATAAGCGAACCGACGAGATGGATGAGCGTGGGGTAGAGCGGGAAGAACGCCATGTCGGTTCCGTAATAACCGTGCGCGGCGATTTCGAGATAGTGCACCGCATCCCAGCGACCCCATACCGCAAGGAGCGGAATCGACGATTCGGCAACGTGTTGCCCCGGGCGCTGCGCGATGACGATCGATGCGAGTTCGGCGACGACGATGATCGAGATACGCGTCACGACGAAGGTCGTCAGCACGTCGCGGACGGTGCGCACGAAGCGCGCTGCCACGAGCAACTTCACGAGTGCGAAGAGCGCGGCGCCGATCGCGAACGCGCGCGAGGGACTCTCAAGTGGGCCCGGCAGGACGAGCCCGAAGCCCGCAACTGCGAGAACCGCCCAAGACGGCGCGTCGTAGCGTAGCGAGCGAATCTCGTCCACGCCCGCGCGACGCGCGAAGTAGGTTCCGTAGGCGTACCAGCCGCCGAATGCCGTAGCGAGTCCGAGCAGCAGCCCGAAAAAGAGGCCGAGTTCCGATGCGGCGAGCCCGGCCGAGTGGGTCGCCACGATGTACCAGAACCCGAGCCCGAGCGTGACCCCGCCAAGCGCGACCGCAGCCAGCGCCGCCGGCCCGCAGGCGACGAGCGTCTCGAGCGAGCGCATCGTGCGTCGCGCGCGTCCTCTGGCAAACGTGGACTGGGCGGACATTCGTAAAAGCGTGTTCTGTGAAAACGGGGGGACACCCCCGGTCCTTCGAAGGCTTGCGCCGCAGGGGCGTTTCCCGGGGCGCCACGGTCGTGCGTTCGTTCGGGTTTGGAGAACTGTGAAACGGTATCAATATGACCTCGTGGTCATCGGGGGTGGCAGCGGTGGCTACGCGGCTGCCCGGACCGCTCGGGAACTCGGTGCGAGCGTCGCAATAGTCGACCGCGGGCCCCTCGGCGGCCTCTGCATTCTCAAGGGTTGCATGCCCTCGAAGACGCTGCTCGCTTCGAGCGACCGAGCGCAGGACATTCGCGAAAGCGGCGAGCTCGGTATCGCGCCGGCCGAACCCGACATCGACCTGGCCGCAATCTTCGCGCGCAAACGCGCCGTCATCGGCGGGTTTGCCGATTACCGCGTCGAGGGTCTGCGCTCTTTTCCACTTTACGAAGGCCAGGCGAGTTTCGAATCTGCAACGGTCGTTCGCGTGGGCGAAGACGTCGAACTCGAAGCGAAGAATTTCGTTATCGCGACCGGCAGTTCGGTTGCCCCCGCAGCGCTGCCGGGCCTAGCGGAAGCGGGCTTCGTCGACAGCGATGAGGTACTCGAGCGGGAGCGTTTGCCGAAGTCGATCGTCGTACTCGGCGGCGGCTACGTCGGCAGCGAACTCGGTCAGTTTCTTTCCCGAATGGGCGTTAAAACGACGTTCCTGATCCGGGCGGCCCATCTGCTCTCGCCCGAAGACCGAGACGTCGGCGATGCCGTGACGCTCTATTTTCGTGAAGAGGGTATCGACGTCGTTACGGGGGCGTTGCTTTCGCGCGTCGAGACGAACGGCGCGCTCAAGATCGTGCACTATACCGTCGATGGAGAGCCGCGCTCGACCGAAGCCGAAGAGATTTTTTACGCGCTCGGCCGCGTGCCGAATATGGAAGGCCTCGCGCTCGAGAAGGCCGGCGTCGAATGCCATACGATCACCGGTATCGCGGTCGGGCCCGATTTGCGCACGTGCGTTCCGAACGTGTTCGCGGTCGGCGACGTTACGGGCCAGTATCCGCTCGTGCACGTCGCGATCTACCAAGGCGAGATCGCCGCGCGCAACGCCATAACCGGCGGCCGCGAAGAGGCCGATTATTCGCTGCAAAAGATTCATACGATCTTTACCGATCCGCAAGTCGCCATCGCCGGACGGACGGAGAAAGAACTCCAGGCCGCGGACGTGCCGTATCTCTCGGGTTCGTACTTATTTAGCGAACACGGTAAGGCGATCGCGATTGCCAAGACCAAAGGCTTCGTGAAAATGCTGGCGTCGCCGGAGGATGGCAAGATCCTCGGGGCCGCGATCGTCGGACCCGAAGCGTCGGACCTCATTCACGAAATGATCGTGGCGCTCTATTTCGGTGCGACGGTGCATGAGTTTCTCAAAATTCCGCACCTCCATCCCACGCTCGCGGAGATCTTGACCTATCCCGCCGAAGAGATCGCGTTGCAGTTAGCCGCGCGCGAAGCGCCCGCGGTCGCGGCGGCCGTTTGAAAGTCGCCGTCGTTCAAACGAAACCGCGAAAAGGCGATTTCGAAGCGAACTTCGCGGAGCTCGC
>CAXTIY010000373.1:0-3540 GCA_964244215.1 uncultured bacterium | reverse complement strand
GTTAGACTGGTCGGGGCGGCAGGATTTGAACCTGTGACCTCTGCGTCCCGAACGCAGCGCTCTACCAAGCTGAGCTACGCCCCGCAAACCGGTCAGGACCTCCGTCGGTTCTATCAGACCACGAGCGCTCCTGCCGATACATTCTCAAGGGTGCGCGCGACGCGCACCTCTCAAGGGTGCGCGCGACGCGCATCCGAAGCTACGGAACCGGCTAATGAAGTATCTCATCGTAGGTTGTGGACGCGTCGGAGCGACACTCGCCAAATTGTTGACTGCGGAAGCGCACGATGTCGTCGTCATCGACGAGAATCCGGCGGCATTCAGCAGGCTCGGTAATCACTTTACCGGACGCGTCGAAGTCGGAACCGGTATCGATTTCGACGTCTTACAACGAGCCGGCGCCGAAACGGCCGACGGATTCGTAGCCGTAACGGATGGCGACAATCGTAACGTGATGGCCGCCCTCATCGCGCAACGCATGTTCGGCATCAAGAAGATCGTCGCGCGCATCTACGATCCACCACGCGGCCAGCTCTACCGCGAACTCGGGCTCGAGACGGTCTGTCCGACGACGATCGGCGCGAAGATCGTGCGTGATAAGCTCATGCACATGCCGTACGAGTCGGTACCGTCGTTCGATTTTGGGAAAGTTTCGTCGCTCGCGGTTTCGCTGCGCGCTTCCGATGCGGGTCTACGCGTCGGCGACATCGAGAAGCCCGCTCTCATTCGGGTGGGCGCCGTGCGACGTGGCGGCCACGTTTTCGTTGCTTCCCCGGGCGACGCGCTTTTGGTGGGCGATGAAGTGAATGCGATCGTAGCACCCGAGGCGTTGTCGGATTTTGTGGCGCGGTTCGCCGCGACCGCGCAAGACGTACCGATCCGGCTTACGGCGTAAACGATGTTCGTCATTATCGTCGGCGGCGGAAAAGTCGGCACGTATCTCGCGCGTGCGCTTCTCGGGCAAGATCACGAAGTCGTCCTCATCGAGAAGCAAGCGCGCAGGGCGCAGTACATGGCCAATCTGCTCGAGGCCGACGTCACGATGGTCGGCGACGGCTGCGATCCGCTGGTTCTCGACGCCGCCGGCCTCAAGCGCGCCGACGTGGTGGTTGCCGACACGGGCGACGACGAAGATAATCTCGTCGTTTGTCTCATTGCGAAAAAGCATTCGCACGCCCGCTGCATCGCACGCGTCAACAATCCGAAGAATAAATTGATCTTCGAATCGATCGATCGCGACGCGCCGATTAAAATCATTTCGTCGACCGAAGTTATTCTCGACGCCATCAACGAGCACGTAAACGCAGCCGATCTTTCCCTCATCGCGAAGCTCAAAGACGGCGATCTCGAACTCGTGAAGCTCGCTATTCCGGCGGAATCAATTGCCGACGGTAAACGCCTAGCCGACATCGGGCTGCCTCGTTCCTCGATCGTCGTCGCCGTCGATCGCAAACACGAAGAAGTGGTTATTCCGGGTGGAGATACCATCTTGCGCGCGGGTGATAATCTGATTCTCATGGTTAAGAGTGCCTCGCGCGCCGACGTTAGGGCGGCGCTCATCGGTGCGAAGCTCCCGGTGTCGTAGTCCACTTCGCTCACGCGAGCGGAGCCACGCCCGTTCGGTCATATCGCGAAACGGGCGGCACTATTCGATTTGCGGGGGAAACGTCCGCACGCCGGCGCACGGTCGCAGACTGTTCTGGATTCCCGGTGCGGTAGCCGTAATGGTGCTCGCCTTTTCGCTATTCGCCCTCGCGTACCGCCCGGAGGCGCCGGATAGCGTGCAGCATCGCTTACCGCTCGCCCAAGTCGCGCATTACACGGCGGAGGATTTCTTTAGCTCCGCACGCTGATCGCGGCCTCAACCGAGGATATTAATCGCTCGCGAGGCGACGATCGAAATCGTCAACAGCGAGACGAGCGACTCGACGATCATCAGCGCCTTGCACGAACGCGTGAGCGGCATGGTATCGGTCGGACTGAAAGCCGTCGCGTTGGTGAACGATACGTACAGATAATCGAAGTAAGTGGGGGCCCAATGCTCGTGCGTGCACCCCGGCGTCGCCATTTGCGGAAATAAGAAGTCGGGCTTCCCGTGATCGGGGCTCAGCCGTTCGTCCGGGCCGCCCCGATCGAGTTCGTAAAACCAGAGCGAAAAAACGATGACGTTGGTTAACCAGATCGCGATTGAGGAGAACAGCAGTTCGGGGCCCGTGACGGACTTCGCGTGGTAGACCACGGCGTGGATCAACTGCACGAGCGACGTGATGTTCGTAATACCGGCGATCGCAATCACGGAAAATGCGGCATACTGCACCAAGCGCTCTTCATTGGGCTTGCGCTGAGGCGCCGCGATCGAAAGCGGGATTAAGATCAGCGCTTCGATTGCCGGAATGATCCACGCTGGCCCGAGCGTAAATTTTCCGAGCATGAACAGATAGAGTAACGCCGCGACGACGACCGCAACCGATGCGGGCCAGCGGGGCTCGGTGTGAGCGGTTTCACCCCAGGCTTCATTCGTCGTCGCAGCCATCGCGTCACGTTTGGCGTTCGCCTATGCGGAGCCCCGCCCGAGCTAAGTCGCAGTCAAACGCAATCGTCGCAGAACGGGTGCTATTACCGACCCCTGTACGATGAGCGTCGCAAAAACGACCGCGAACACCGCATCGATGATGAGTGGACGACCGGCAACGTCCCCCGGCAAACCCAAGGCGAGCGCCAGCGACAACCCGCCGCGCACGCCGCTGAGCGCGATCGCCGTATGCGAACGGCGGCGTAGTTCGGCAACGAGCGGAACGAACAAGTAGGCGAGCAACGCTCGCGATGCAATCACCGCCGCGATCACGAGGGCGACGAGCACGGGCTCGTGCGCGATCCGGTCGACGCGCAGATTTAGGCCGACCAAAAGAAAAACGAGGCCGTTCGCAAGCTCCGCGGTTCCGTCCCAGAAGCGTTGGACGGTCGCCGCGTCGCGCTTGGCGAGCGCGAGTGTAAGCGCGACGCCTGCCGCGGCACTCGCAAAGATACCAGACAACCCGAGCAGCGATGCCGCGGCGTACGAACCGTATGCGACGAGAAGCGTCGTTACGATGCGCTCCGCGTCCCGGCGTTCGCGGCGTAAGAGCGGCGTGACGGCGAGCGCGAATGCGATACCGATCGTCGCGCCGCCGATCGTCGCTAAAGACATCGCGCCGATTGCTCCGATAAACGATGGCGCCGCGCCGCCGCGCGCGAGCGGCACGAGCGCGCTCACGAGCACCGCCGCCACGCCGTCGTTCGCGATCGATTCCCCCGCGACGATCGTAAAGAGGTCCACCGGTACGTCGAGTTCGCGAAAGAGCGCGAGCACGGCTACGGGATCGGTCGCCGCGACGATCGATCCGAGCACGAGCGCTGCGGGCCACGTGAGTTCTCCGCCGAGCGCCGTGGCGGCCGCGACGCACACCGCGGTTAGCAGAACGCCCGGAATCGCGAGGAGCGCGACGGCTTTGGCAACGCGGCGCAGCACCGCTGCATCGATATCCCATGCAGCTTCGAAGA
>CAXTIY010000372.1:0-3542 GCA_964244215.1 uncultured bacterium | reverse complement strand
TGGAGATGAGGAGACTCGAACTCCTGGCATCCAACATGCAAAGCTGGCGCTCTACCAACTGAGCTACATCCCCGAAGTGCGGGTGGGTCGCTCGTGGGCCATCCTGGTCTCGAACCAGGGACCTCATGCTTATCAAGCATGCGCTCTAACCAACTGAGCTAATGGCCCGCTCCGGCGGCGACTAACGCGGGTTCGCCGCCTGGGGTATCGCCCCTTCCGCAAGTGACGCGAGCATCTTACCCGCGACCGCGTCCCAGTTCCAATCGCATTCGACGCGATTGCGCGCCGCGTTACCGAACGAACGCAAGCGAACTTCATCGGCGAACAGGGTGCAAACACGGCCAGCTAGCTGCTCGGGGGTCGGAGGCGAAACGACGTACCCTTCGACACCGTCGACGACGACCTCGCTCATCGGAGGAGAATCGGAGAGAACCGGCACGACGCCGCGACTCATCGCTTCTAAGACGAAACCCGGCAGCGCGTCGAAGCGAGTCGGCGCGAGAACGACGTCCGTCGTGTCGAACAGCGTGATGAGCTCCGAGCGGGGGACGTTGCCGAGCGAACGTAGTCCCGGTTCCGGCGCAAGGCCGGCATGAGCGACGACGGTTAACGTGGCATCCGGGTACCGCTCGCGCACTAAGCGAAACGCCCCGAGAACCCGATCCCCGCCTTTTCGCTCGAACTCCGAACCGTTGAAAACGATCGTGCGATTTCCGTAGGCGCGTTCGCCCACGGCTACGTTCTGATAGTGACCCGCGGCACCGACGGCGACGACTCGTTCCGGCTGCGCTCCGTAATCGTCGATGACCGACCTCCGGGCAGCTTCGGTAAAGGTGAAGATTCGCTCGGCACCCCGGTAGCTCGCGCCCTCGAGTGCGAGCCATTCGTCGTAGCGGCTTTCAGAATCGAATGCTGCCCAAGGGGGCCAGTGGCGTCGCACGAGTGCCATGGTCATATCGAGGTAGTACGCGTAGGGCCGGGGCGCTTGCGGCGTCGCGGGCGACGACATCGAGAACAGCTGCAGGACCAAACTCGGGGTAGGCCGGTACTCGGCGATGCGTCGCGCTGCCAAGCGTGACGTGCGTGAAAACGTATCCGGTTCTTTCGAGAACCGTTGCAACCGGTCTCGCATCGTCGCTCGTGTCGGTGGCCAAAGCCGACCGAGAAGCATCGCACGAGCGAAGTACGCCGCCTTGGGGACGACCGATACGTCCCTAACGGGCAGTTCGTCGACCCCGTCGGGACCGAGCCGATCTCGCAAGGCGTCGACGAGCGGCCGGTGTCTCGCGAGAAAGAACGGATCTCCGACCACGAGTACATGCGGCTGCACGTGTGCCTCATTCCCCAGAAAGGGGGACGATCCGTTTTGACCGCGATAGCCTAGATCATCGCGATGTACTTCTTGAGAATTTCGTCGTCTTTTTTGGCCTGTTCGACGGCCATGTCACGTAGCGCGTTCATTTCACGCATCTGCTCCGACCGTTCTTCTTGGCTCGCGTTAAAGTCGGCTTTCATCCGATCCAGCTTCGCCTGCAGATCTTGCTGATGGGACTGCTGGGCGAGCAAAAGCACTTCGGCGCGTTGCGAAAATTCGTCGGCGAGCGTGAGCGCCGTATCGGGAACGTCCGCCGTGTCGTCGAGGCTCGCACTCGCGCGCTCGCTCACTGCGGCGGCAGGGGCTGCTGCCGCCTCCGATGCACGCTGCGGCGGAGGCGGCGTTCCGAGAAGCTCGATCGCCGGCAACGCTATTCGCCGCCCGCGGTTTTGATGAATTCTTTTAAGATTTTATCGTCGGTCTCGCGCTGTTTCATCGCGACGTCGCGTAACGTATTCATTTCGCGCATCTGCTCCGACTTTTCGTCTTCGACGTCGTTGAATTGCTGAGACTGAATCTGCATCGACGTTTGATGTTGGAGCTCTTGCGTCTGCAAGGCTTCGTTTTCGGTCTCGTACGCTTTGTCGATGCCTTGTTGCCAACCGAGGATCGGATCCGTGCTCGAACTGATGTTGCCGAGACCGCTCGGACCGCCGCCACCGTTGACGGCTCCGTTTACGGCGCCCGCCGCCGCACCGATCGGACCGCCCGTCATGAAGCCGGTCGCGGCGCCCGCGAGTCCCCCGACGATGTTGCTCAGAATGTTGCCCATTATGCGCTCTCTCCGTTTGTTAGGGTGAAGAAGAAGTTCGATGCGTTCATCACGCGTAACGGCGCGGTGCGCTAGTCGGCTTTCGAGTCGTCGTCGTCGCCGAAGACGCTCGCCTGATCCAAAATGTCGGCCATGCCTTGGTCGGCCGCGTTACCCGCTTGCGCGCCACCCGAGCCGCTCTGGCCGCTCGTAAGAGTCGCCCACGATACGGCGGGTGAAAACCCGGAGCCGGACGATGAAGAAGCCGTCGCCGAGGGTTGAAGCATCGCCGCGAGCTGCGATGAGACGAGACTCGTGGCGGCGCTCGGGCTCGATGCGCTCAGACTCGCTAGGGCGTTCACGTCGGCGCTCGTGTACGGAGCTTCCGCTGCGAGCGCCCCGCTCGAGCCACCGAGTTCGGTTACGTGCCGAAAAACGGAGTCGGCGTAGCCGAGCGTTCGTCCGTCGCCCCAGGTCGTCGTCGTACCGGTCGCCGTGGGCGAACCGGTGTTGTACGCCGAGAGAGCCGCTCGAACGTTGCCGCCGTACCGCTGCATATCGTCCGCCAAAATCTGCGCCGCCATATTTGCATTTTGCTTCGGGTCCATGGCGGCGGACGTACGGGCGAAGGCCCACGTGCGGTCGTCGATCTGGAAGACCCCATGCCCGTGGCCCGCATCGCCGACGATATTGCTCCCGGAGGTGGCACCCGGGCCACCCGTTTCTTGGGCGGCGACGCCCGCAAGTAGCCGCGGATCGAGGCCGTGCGCTCGGGCCGCGGCGGTAATATCGGCACCAAAGCGAATGCCGGTTAGGTCGTTCATGGCTTGAGCCTCCGTCGCCTTAGGTTCACGCCGAAGCGCGCGTCCGCAACCCCAAGCGCCGTGGCTACGCCGCGCCAAGGCGCCTGGCGCGTTGACAAGGGAACCGCCGCACCTTATGATTGAGAGGTTGTCCTCGAGGCTCTAAGCCCGAAGCCCTAACCGCGAGGCGACGACACCTTCGGGAACACGGAAACGGCACATCGTATGAGGGACACTCGCTCGCACATCGACGTCGGCAGCGTCCTCCAAACCGGTCGCGAACTTGAAGTTCGCGAAGCCCTCACGCTCCCCGAGTTTTCATCCTTCCGCTTTCCCGCTCCGGTCGACGTCGCGCTCGTTATACGGCGCGTCGGCGCCGGGCTCGAGCTCAAGGGTCGCGTTGCAGGTCCGGCCGAGGGCGAATGTGCCCGCTGTCTCGAACCCGTGACACTTCCGTTGCAACTCGAACTCTACGAAGTGTTCGATCCGGGCAGCGATCGTGAAGACCCGCTCGGTGAGAGCAACGTCTTAACGGGCGACGAACTCGACCTGAGAGACCTCGTACGACAATTTATCGACTCGGCGCTTCCGATCGTACTCCTGTGCAACGACG
>CAXTIY010000371.1:0-3551 GCA_964244215.1 uncultured bacterium | reverse complement strand
ACCCTCAAGAGTCTATTTCCGACCGGAACCGGATGGTTATTCGCCGATCGCTCGAGTCCGGTGTGCGCGTCGTCCTCGTGACCGGGCGCGGTACGGATTTGCCCATTCGCATCTCGCGCGACCTCAACCTTAACCTTCCCGTCATCTGCTGTCACGGCGCGCTCACGAAGGATTTCGGCGCGAATCGCACACTCGTGCATCTTCCCGTGCAGTTACAATATGCGAAGCCGATGGTCGAGTATGCCGAGCATCACGGGCTCTCACTCGCGATCTATTCCGAAGAGTTTTTCTGGCGCCTCGAAGGCTCGCATCTTTATATGGAAGATATGACGGGCCCGGCTTGGCGGGAAGCGAAAAGTTTTAGCGACGTGCTCTCCGGAGCGCCGACGTTCTTGCGTTTCCTCGGTGCGGATTCGGTGCGCGCAATGCAGCGCGAGTTCGGCGACTGGCCGCTCAACTTTCGTTTAGAGACGTGGGGCGATTTCTACGAATGCGCCGTCCTCAACCGCGAAGCGAGTAAGAAAAACGCGCTCGCTCGTTTGTGCGCGGATTTTCAAATCGAGCCGCAACACGTGCTGGCCATCGGCGATTCGCGTAATGACGTGCCGATGCTGCGCTGGGCCGGTATCGGTGTTGCGATGGGCAACGCGAACGCCGAAGTCAAACAGAGCGTTCGCTACGTAACTGCGAGCAATGCCGAAGACGGCGTGGCACTCGCGATCGAACGTTTCGTACCGCTCGTGCAAAAGCGGCCGGCGTGATGGCGACGGGCGGCGCGCCGTCCGCCGAATACGAGGACCGGCTGCGTACGTTGCTCGCCGCGCGCGATTGGGAAGCGCTGCGAGATTTCACGCGCGACCAGAACGAAGTGCCGGACGACGTGTACGCACAACCGCAGCACTTCTGGGAAGTCATGCTGCACAAATTAACGTGCAGTCGTATCGATCTGCTCGGCTTGCACGAAGACTCGCGGGCGTGGCTCGCGCGGCACGGCTACACGCCGGACCTCGGCGGGTTCTAGAGCGCATGAACGTGCGCATCGCGACGTTCGCGCGGTTGCGTGAGATCGTCGGCGAGGCGGAAGTCGAACGCACGTTGCCCGACGGCGCGACGGCCGAAGATCTATGGCGGGCGCTCGCGCTCGAGCATGCCGCCCTATCGGAGCTGCGCGCGTCCACGCGCTTCGCGCGGGGCGGTGTCTTCGTCGACGGCGCGACGATGCTTTACGACGGCGACGAGATCGCCTTGCTGCCGCCGTTCGGTGGCGGCTGATGCACTACGCAATCTCCGACGAACCCCTCGATATCGCGGCCGTAACGCGCGCCGTGCTCGACACGGGGATGGGCGGCCTCGTCACCTTCGTCGGTTACGTGCGCGAGACGAGCGACGACGGCCGAGCGGTGTCGGGCCTCACCTACGAAGCGCATCGCGAACTCGCACTCGCGGCGCTCGCCCAGATCGGGGCCGAAGCAGCGACGCGTTTCGGGCCCGCGCGGATCGCGATCGCGCATCGCGTGGGAGCGCTCGCGCTCGGTGAGGCGGCCGTCGCGATCGCGGTTGCGGCGGCGCACCGTGGCGCCGCTTTTGCCGCCTGCGAATATGCGATCGACGAACTCAAGATGCGCGCGCCGATATGGAAGAAGGAGCACTACCGCGACGGCGCCGCAGACTGGCGACAAAACGCTCCGAAGGCTTAGATGACGCTCGCGCTTCGCACGTTGCCGACGCCCGCGGGCTTCAGCGTCGCGGCGCTCGACTACGGGGCGCGCCGCCCGCGCGGCGTCTCGCTCGCGGTCGGGCACGGCTATTCGAGTTCCAAGCATAATCTCGATTCGCTCTGCGCCTTTCTCGCTAGTCACGGCTTCCACGTCGTCAGCATCGATTTTCCGGGCCACAAACTCGGCGCGAGCGGCGGCCGGCTCGAAGGTCCGCAAACGCTCGTCGACGCGCTCGCGGCGGCGGTCGCTTTCGCGCGCGAGTCGTACGGCCCGATCGTCTATACGCTCGGCCATAGCATGGGTGCGACGACGGCGCTGCGGACGTGTGCGGCCGACGCGGCGGTGACGGGTGCGATTTCGATCGCGACCGGGTACGGGCGGCCGGCGCTGCTCGAAGCGTTCGCCGCGCGCGGGACGGTCGATCTGCGCTCGTCGTACGTCGACGGGCTGACGCTCCAAGCGCTCTCGGCGCTTTCCGAGCCGTTGCTCGAAGCGGCGTTGCCGCTGCTCGCCGGGCGCCCCGTCCTCTACGTGGCGGCCGAGCGAGACGGTATGGTCACGCGAGCGAGCGCCCTGGACCTCTTCGCGCGAGCCCCGGAGCCCAAGACGTTCGCGACGATCGCGAGCGATCATACGTATGCGGGCGAAAACGCGCGCGCGACCGTGCTCGCGTGGCTCGTAGAGCGGCATCCGCGCGGGCCATAGTCTCGCCTCGGCCGAAGAACGCTCGCTCGTGATCGTGCGCCAAGACTTGCGGCGGTATAGTCGCCATCTGCTCATTCCCGAAGTCGGCCTCGCTGGGCAAGAAGCGCTCGCGCGAGCGCGGGTGCTCGTAGTCGGCGCGGGCGGCCTCGGCGCACCCGTTTTGCAATATCTTGCAGCCGCCGGGATCGGGCGTCTCGGCATCGTGGACGACGACACGGTCGATATCACGAATCTGCAACGTCAAGTCATTTACGGCACGGGCGACGTCGCGCGACCGAAGGTCGCCGTTGCCGCGGAACGGATCGCCGCGCTCAATCCGCAGGTTGCCGTCGACCAAATCGGCGTGCGGCTCGATGCCGCTAACGCGCGGGACCTCGTGCGACTCTACGACGTCGTGGTCGATGCGACCGACACGTTCGAAGCGCGCTACCTCATCAACGATGCGTGTCGTCTCGAAGGACGACCCGACGTCTACGGTTCGATCTTCCGGTTCGACGGCCAACTCAGCGTCTTCGCGCCGGGCGGCCCGTGCTACCGGTGCGTTTTTCCCGAAGCGCCGCCCGCCGGAAGCGTGCCGACGTGCGCGGAAGGCGGCGTGCTCGGCGTGCTCGCGGGCCTGGTCGGCACGTGGCAAGCGGCCGAAGCTCTCAAACTGATCCTGGGTATCGGAACGCCGCTCATCGGGCGTCTACTCCTTATCGATTCGCTCGGAGGCCGCGTCCGGGAAATCGCGATCGGGATCGACCCGGACTGTCCGCTGCACGGCGAGCATCCGACGCTTTCGGATGTGTACGCGACGATCGCGCCCGCCGCAGCGCCCGGCGTCGCCGCCTTCCCGGAACTCGCCGCAGACGAACTCGATGCGTTTCTCGCCGCGCGGCCGGGGGCCGTGGTGCTCGACGTACGGGAGCCGCACGAGCGCGCGCTCGGCCCGGCGCCGCACGCGTTCGAACTTCCCGCGAGCGCCCTCGAAGCGCGGCTGTCGGAACTCGATACGGCGACCACGTACGTGGTGGCGTGCCGGCTCGGCGCGAAATCGCGCTGGGCGGCCGGGCGCCTCTACGACGCCGGTTTCCGCCGTTTGCATCACCTCTCGGACGGCCTGCTCGCCTATGCCGTAGCTCACCC
>CAXTIY010000370.1:0-3559 GCA_964244215.1 uncultured bacterium | reverse complement strand
ACTTCGGACTCCTCGAACGCTCGTGCTCGAATGGACCGATCCGCCGATGGGCAGCGGGCACTGGACGCCCGACCTCGTGAAGCTTGCCGGCGGAAAACCGGTGCTCGGATGGAACGGCGAATACTCGCGCGTCATTTCCTGGAACGAGATTGCCGAAGCCGACCCGCAGTGCATCATTGTCGCGCCCTGCGGCATGGATCTTGCAACTACCCAGGCTTCGATCGCAGACTTGCAGCGAACGAGCGAACCTTGGCGCAAGCTCATAGCCGATCGGAAACGGCGCGTCGTCGCGATCGATGGCCATCAGTTCGCAAACCGTCCCGGGCCGCGCCTTATCGATACCGCCGAACTGTTCGCCGAAGCGATCCATCCGGGGCTCGTCGCGGTGACTTCATTGGAGCGCGAACGTCGCAGTACGATGCTCATGCCCGTTGGAGCTTGAGGCGCCGATCGATCTTGCGACGGGGAACGATCGGCGCTTTTACATCGCTCCGACACGACACCGTATGAACCGCATGTTGCCGTGGATGACGCATACACATTCGATGATGCAAGCAATCATCTGCGAGAAGCAATTCGTCCAGTGGAACGTTCATGACGAGGTCTCCAGGCGCGGCTTCTCGACGCCATATCCGAGAAAGCGCGTAATGCCGATGCTGCTTTCGGCGTAGGATGGCTGCCAGTAAGCGTGCTTTCGGTCACATCCCCGCAAGCGCGACTACGACGGTGCGTCTGATTCGAAAAACGGTCGATTAACTTGCTGTATGATTCGTGGTCTCGCAGAGAGCTTTGTGATGGCAGCACGAGCGCTCGGCGCCAATCTGAGGCGCATCGAACTCTTGAGCCGGGCCGCCTCGATTCTATTGACGGTCGTACTCGTGATGTCGACTGCGTTCGCATTCGATACCGCGGACGTTACGCGCTCCGTCGCAAGCCGGGTAGACAGTGTTCGGACGCTCACCGATCATCTTCGGACGGCGCAATACGCGCTCTTGCAGGAGCAGTCGCTCGAGCGAGCCTATCGCATTTCGCCGGAGGGCCCGACCTTCGTCGCGCACCGCGTTGCCGCGAATGCACTCGTTACCGCGATGGAAGCGGTTCGGGCGATGAGCGATCTCAGCGGGCGCCGGAGTGTGGATAGCATTCTCGCGGCGCACCGAACGTATTTGCGCGATACAAGGCTGCTCTTCATTGCGACGAATCGTGAACAATCGCAGCTCGTCACGACGATTCAGCGCGATCGAGTCGATCCCGTGTTCGACGAGATCGATGAGGCAATCGGCGCTCGCGTGAAAATGCAAGCCGATGTGGCGACGATCGCAATCCTCCAGTTGCGCGAGGCACAGAATCGGGTAGTCGATATCACCGCCATTTTATCGATGATCGGGATTGGATGTCTGGGCTGTTTCTTGCTCATCGTAAGAACGTACCGGTTGAGGTCGGAGAAGACTCACGTGGAAGAGCTCAGAAAGCTCGAGAGCACCGCACTGCTCGATGCTCTCACCGGCATCGGAAACCATCGCGCATACAAGCAGGACCTAGCGCGGGAGGTTTCTCGCGCCATGCGTCATTGTGAAACAATCACGCTAGCACTGCTTGATATCGACGACTTCAAGCTGGTCAATGATCGCAACGGGCACGTCCATGGCGACGAAGTGCTCTTGACGCTCGCGAACTCGCTAGCGTCGCTGAGGGCCAACGACCTAGCGTATCGGATCGGCGGCGACGAATTCGCAGTCATTATGCCGCACACGTCGATACACGGGGCGAACGAGATCATGCGGAAGCTGCAGCTCGACAAAAGCGCTGCGTTGTTCGGGAATACGCTCAGCATTGGGCTCGCAAGCTTGAGCGGTCCCTCGTGCAACGCCGAGACGCTTCAAGGTCAGGCTGACGCCGCAATGTATGCAGCCAAGCGTTCGGGCCGAAACACGGTCACCGCCTACGACGAATCGCTCGACGGGATGTGGCAGCTTTCACCCGTTAAATTGCACAATTTGCGACTGCTGATTAGTTCTCGCTCGATGAAGGTGGTCTTTCAGCCCATTTGGGATCTCCAGCGCTGCGAGATTCTTGCGTACGAAGCGCTTACGCGACCGGATGCCATTTACGGGTTCGCTGGGCCACAGGATGCGTTCGACCTAGCCGAACGGGTGGGACGCGCACACGAACTGGATGCGGCCTGTCGCGAAGCCGTACTGGCGCGAGCGACCGATCTGCCGCCGAAGGCGCTGCTGTTCATCAACATATCGCCACAATCGCTCGACCATGGGCGTTTCGACGCAAGCGCCTTCGCGAACGCGGTACGCGCTGCCGGACTGGCGCCGGATCGCGTGGTAATCGAAATCACGGAACGAACAGCAACACAGGTCGCGGCCCTCGTCGCGGCGGCACTCGATATACGAAAACACGGCTTCCGACTCGCCCTCGACGATACCGGCGCCGGAAATTCCGGCCTCGAGATGCTGAGCAGGCTGCCATTGGAGTTCGTCAAGATCGATCGCGACATCGTTGCGAAGGCCCTCGTCGACAAGAAGGCGCGCGGTGTCATCGCCGGCATCATTGCAGTCGCCAAAGCTACCGATGCCTACGTGATCGCAGAGGGCATCGAGACGGCGGAGATGCTCGAGTACGCCTGTGGCGCGGAGTCTCGGAGGGATGCATCGCCGAGCGAAATCCACGGAGTTCAAGGCTACTTTTTGCGCCGACCGCAAGAGACGTTTCTCGAACCAGGGGAGGCAGACGACGTGAAAGCGCTACTTCGGCTTTCCACATCGCGAGCGAGCACGGCTCATCTGGTGTGATGCCGCCTCTGCTTGCTGGGCCGGCAAACCGCCGCTAAGTGGGCGCTTACTCTGACCCGGCTCGTCGCCAACGGCGTGGACGTCTTTCCGGAGCAACGAGATCTGTTCGCGAGGTCGCTCTTTGCTTGGTTGCCGTGGGCGCAGTGGCGAACGGAAGTGGTTGCGCTATGCCTTCGCCGGCCCTGGCAAGTTCGGGAAGCCCGAGTACGTCATCTTTTCGACGAGCGGTCTTCCAGCTGACCGTACTGGCGCTAGTGGCGATGCAGTCTTCAAGCAACTCAACTCGGACAGCTGCAATGCCGGCTACGAACCTATCGAGAATACGGTTATCGCGGAAACAATGTGCACGAGCCGTTAAGGCTTTCTCGACGGTGGCTTATCTTCGGTGTAATGCAGTCGTACGCTTTGCGCGTACAGCCTCGATCCCAGATCACGCCATTCGCCCACGACACATCCTTGGCGAGCGCCGAGAGAACGCCGTTTATATCTCTCGCGTTAAGCGATCGTATAGGTGCCGCACTAGCTCCGCGTTACTTGTCATCCCCGTCTCCATGCTCGAAAGAGCGACCCGCGAGACCCTTGTCGCACGGCGTTCACATGGTAGCGCCAACGGGAGTCGAACCCGTCTCTCAGCCTTGAAAGGGCCGCGTCCTAACCGATAGACTATGGCGCCGTGGTGATGATGGGCCCGGCTGGATTCGAACCAGCGCGCAACCAGTTATGAGCCGGCCGCTCTACCGCTGAGCTACAGGCCC
>CAXTIY010000369.1:0-3561 GCA_964244215.1 uncultured bacterium | reverse complement strand
GTTCGCTCGCGAGCGCCCGCGCGATCTCGAGCCGTCGCTGGCTACCGTACGGAAGATTGCGCGCGTAGTCGCCCGCGTCGCGTTCGAGACCGACGAAGCGCAAGAGTTCGCGCGATCGTTCGCGGACGCGCCGCTCCTCCGCGCGCTGGCGCGGCGTATGCAAGAGAGAATCGAACATCGAGGCGTGCATGCGCGCATGCCGGCCCGTCATCACGTTGTCGAGCGCCGACATAAATGCGAATAACCGAATGTTTTGAAAGGTGCGCGCGATGCCGCCCGCCGCGATGCGATCCGTGCGCGAGCCGGAAAGCGGCGTGCCTTCGAGTTCGATCGTGCCCGACGTGGGCGGATAGATGCCCGTGATCAAATTGAAGACCGTCGACTTGCCGGCGCCGTTCGGGCCGATCAGCGCGACGATACTGCCCGCCGCAATCTCGAACGAAAGGTCGCTCACGGCGACGAGACCGCCGAAGGTGCGCCGCACGTGGTCGAGCCGAAAGAAGGCGCTCACGGCACGGGCTCCGTTTCGTATTCCGTTTGCTCTTGCGCGGCGAGCCCGGCGTCGACGAGCGGTTCGTGGAATTCGGCCTTCCGTTGCCGGCTCGGAATGAGCCCTTCGGGCCGGAACAGCATCATCGCAACGAGGATCACGCCGTAGAGCATAAAGCGGTAATTCGTGAAATCGATATTAGGGAAACCGAGATTGTGCGCGATGCTCGTGGATTGCGGCAAGAGAAAACTGTTGACGAACGAGAGCACGAAGCTGCCGACGATCACGCCCGCGATATTTCCCATACCGCCGAGTACCAGCATCGAGAGTACGAGAACGCTTACGTTAAATTGAAATTGATCCGGCGAAACGAGATCGAGCTTAGCCGCGTACGCCACACCCGCGACGCCGCTGAACGACGCGCCGAGCGCGAACGCCGCGAGTTTCGCCGCGGTCGTATTGATGCCCATGTGGCGTGCCGCAAGTTCGTCTTCCCGAATCGCCATCCACGCGCGACCGAGCCGGCTGAATTGCAGGTTACGCGCCGCGACGATGCCGAGCGCGATCAGCACGAGCAACACGTAATAATACGGCGTCGCACTAAACCCGAACGCGCGACCGAAGAGCGAGGGCTGGTCGAGCGAACTGATGCCGTTGGGACCGTTGGTGTACTGCGCGAGATTGAGGAACGTCTGCGGCACGATCTCGCCGAAGCCGAGCGTAACGATTGCAAGATAATCGCCGCGTAAGCGTAGCGTCGGCGCGCCGAGCAGAATGCCGAATATGGCCGCGATGCCTGCCGCGACGAAGAGCATCACCCAAAACGGCACGTGGATCCCGAACTGCTGGCTCGCGAGCATCGCATAACTGTAGGAGCCGATCGCGAAAAACGCGGCATAACCGAGATCGAGCAAGCCCGCGAAGCCGACGACGATGTTGAGCCCGAGCGCGAGTAAGATAAAGGCGCCGGCGTTCGCGAGAAAATCGACGTGGGCGTTATTCTTATCGATGAGCGGATACGCGAGCAAAAAGAGGGCGAGAAGCGCGAGCAGGCCCCGCGAGACGGCCGGCCGCTTCGCCTTACGCAGCCGGTCCACTACACTTTATCCGGGAGCGACTCCCCGAGCAGGCCCGAGGGGCGGAAGATCAACACGAGAACGAGCACCGAAAAGACGACGACGTTCGACCACTGCGCGCCCTGCGGGATATACTGCGTGGCGATCGCTTCGATGAGACCGATGAGGAAGCCGCCGAGCATCGCGCCCGCGATGTTCCCGATGCCGCCGAGCACGGCCGCCGTGAATGCCTTGAGCCCGGCTTCGAACCCGTTGAAGAACCACGTCGTGCCGTAATAAACGCCGCTCACGAAGCCCGCGGCGCCGGCGAGCGCGCTACCGATAAGAAACGTCATCGCGATCGTCGTATTGACGTTGATCCCCATGAGTTGCGCGGCGTCGCGATCTTGCGCCGTCGCACGCATCGCTTTGCCCATCTTCGTATTCGAGATGAACGCTTGCAGCGTCACCATCATGACGATCGCGAGCCCGATGACGAGGCCCTGCTTCGCGGAGATATCGACGCCACCGAGGGTAACGGACGGATTGGGAATGATTTGCGGAAACGGCACGGGCGAAGGACCGCGCCAGAGTTGCATCACGTTTTCGAGAATGAACGACATTCCGATCGCCGTGATGAGCGGCGCGAGCCGCGGGGCGTTCCGCAAACGGCGGTACGCGAGCCGCTCGATCAGTACGCCGACGATGCCGCACAGCAGCATCGAGCCGGCGATTGCGAGCAATACCGCGCCGAGCAGCGCCGTGCCGTGCAATTCGCCGGACACCCCGAGCGCGGTTAAGATGGCGAGTGAGAAAAACGTGCCGAGCGTATACACGTCGCCGTGAGCGAAGTTGATGAGTTCGATGATGCCGTAGACCATCGTATAGCCGAGCGCGATCAACGCGTAAATTCCGCCGAGCGAAAGCCCGTTGATCACTTGCTGAAAGAAAACGTCCATGCCGCTCGAGAAGCCTTACGACTTCATGCTGATCTGTTGAACGAACGTCGCCTTACCGTTTTCCACCTTGTAGAGGCTCAAGATGCCGTTCGTCGTGTCGCCCGCGGCATCGAAGCCGATCGTGCCGATCGGCGAGGCAAAGTTTTTCGTCGCGGCCACGTTCGAGAGGACCGCAGCCCGCGACGGCATGGCATCGCTTTTTTCTTTGAGCGCTTTGAGGATAGCTGCGATCTCGATTTGCGCCGCCGCGTAGGCGTTCGCGCTATACGGGCCGACGGGCGATTTAAAGCGCTTCTCGTAGGCGGCTATGAAGGCTTTCGCGGTCGGCAGCTTCGCGGTTTCCGGCGCGGCGACCGTATAGTACGTGCCGTTCGCCGCCTCGCCCGCGGTGTGTAAGAATTCGGCATCGGCGATACCGTCGCCGCCAATGTAGGCGACTTTACCGAGTCCGGCGTCGCCCATTTGCTTGCGTAAGAGACCGCCGCCGGTCGACGTGGTGCCTCCGTAGAAAATCACGTCGGGATGGAGCGCGTGCGCCTTCGTCAGGAGCGCCTTGTAATCGGTTTGGCCCTTCGTGAGATGCTCGTGCCCGATGACCGAGCCACCGTCGGTCTTGAAGCTCTGCTCGAATATGTCGGCGAGGCCTTTGCCGTACGTCTCGTTATCGTCGACGATGAAGGCTTTTGAAAAGCCGAGCTTACGCGCAAACTGAGCACCTTCGGCACCTTGCTTGTCGTCCGTCGCGCAGACGCGGAAGAACGCGTTGACGTCGGGATGCGTGGTGCGTAACCGCCTGGCATCGTCGCCCTTCGTCAACGTCGGATTGGTCGCGGCGGGACTGATCTGCGCGAGGCCGGCGTCGTTCGTGAGCGGTATCTGCGCCTTCGCGACGCTCGAATTAAACGGCCCGATCATTGCGAGCACGGACGCATCGGAAATAAACGAGCGGACGTTTTGGGCGCCTTGCCCCGGATCGTGCGCGCCTTGAACCGCGTCGTCGAGATCGTAGGCGGTAAACGTAAACCCGCCCGGTATGGGTTTCGCCGCCGCTTCTTCG
>CAXTIY010000368.1:0-3582 GCA_964244215.1 uncultured bacterium | reverse complement strand
ACGTGTACGACGCCTTGCGCCGCGGCGTCGAGCAGCGCATCGACGACGAGATCGGCGAGCAGATTAATTTCGTCGACGTAGAGCACGTTGCGATTCGCGCGCGCGAGCAAGCCCGGCCGGAAATCGACGGCGCTACGCTCGAGGGCGGCCCGCAAATCGATCGCGCCGACGACGTCGTCGAGTTGTGCGTTCGTCGGTAATTCGATGATCTCGCCGCGCGACGTCACGCTCGCGGGACGCTCGCCCGCATCGACACTCGCCGCGCATGCCGCGCAGAGGTTCGTGCCGCGCGGATCGCAGCCGTACGCGCAGGTCGCCCGCTCGAGCGCGGGCAGCAACTCGCCCGTACCGCGCACGAGCGTCGTCTTTCCGGTACCTTTCGGCCCCGAAAAAAGCACGCCGCCGACTCGCGGATTGATCGCCGCGAGAATCAGCGCGAGCTTCGGTTCATCTTGGCCGACGATCGCGGCAAATGGATAGGGCGTGTACGCGGCACGTGAAGCGGAAGCCATGGCGGATGAGTTAGACGGTGACCGGCTCCCTCTTGCGAGCCGGCGGGGGCACGGCACCGGCGAGCGCGAGGCCGCCCGCTTCGCCTGGATCGCCGCACGTCTTCGTCCACTCCGAACGCGGCAGCGGTTCGACCCAGTCGTGCGGCTGCGCCATCAGCTTAAAATATTGGAGAATCTGATTCGCCCAGCGCGCGTAGCGCATCGCGATCGCCGGGTATTTCGCCAGACCCGTCGCGGAGCGGCCGCGCTTGTTGCGACGGTTGTTCTCCGCCATATTGCGCAACGTTCTACGGAAGAAGTTCGAGCGCGTGCGAATCGCGAGGCCCCAAACGCCGTGGGCGGCGTCTTCGGTTTCGTCGATTACTTTGAAGTCGTACTTTTCCCAATCGATGCCGAGCGTTCTATATACGGTCGATTCGGCGTCGCGCAGATACATCGTGATGTAAACCGCGAGCGTAAAGAACTTGACGCCGAAGAGGCTGAGCGGGCCGCTGTAGTAGTGGGGCTGCGACCGCATCATCAGCGCGAAGAAACGGCTGTGGCGACGCTCGTCCTTACACCAGTTATCGAAATAGTCGAAGATCGGATGGAAGTTAAATTCCGGATGGAGTTTGAGATGATCGCTAATATTTTGATAGCGATAAAAGCCGACGATCTCGGATAAGTACGTCGTTACGAAGATCCACTTGGGATGCATGTATTGCATGCCGTCGATCTTCGGCAGATTGGCCAGATCGTACGGGCGGCCCATGTGACGCATCACCCAATTGAGGAACGACGAATGGCGCCCTTCATCGCGACCCATGCAGCGGTAGATCATGCGTAGCGTCGGGTCGGTCAGCTTCTTCTGAACGTCGCTATAAAGCAAACAACCGGAGAACTCGCCGATCGAACTCCGATTGAGAAATTCGTAGAACTCGTTCCACACCGCCGAATAATCGTGCCCGTTGACTTCGGTGCCCCACTTGAAGTGCGAACGGTTATAATCGGCTTCGAAATCGGCTCGCAGCGCCTCGAACTCATCGCGGCACCAGTCGATCGATAGTGAATTGAGGATCGCGATATCGGTGCGGTAAAGACGCGGCGCGAGCAGCGTCTTCTTTTTAGGCGCCGGAGCCGCCGGCGCCAAGGGCTCAGCTACCAACGCGAACCGCTTCGAACACGAACGAATCGTAGAAGAAGAACTTGATGCGCTCTTTGCGCGTCATCCGGAAACCGGCGCGGTAGAGTATCTGCTCGACTTCGTCGTAGCTGAACATGTGCAGCTTCGTCATCCGGTTCTTCGCATGGAAACGGCCGCCGATGTTCATCCAGAGATCGTTCATCGGCGTGCGTAGCGCGAACGAGCCGACGACCTTGTGCCCCGCGAGCCCCGCAAGCCGCGTGAGCATGTCGCGCACTTCCTCGAGCGGATAATGGAAGAGAACGTCGAGGCAGCAGACGATATCGTAGTGACGCTCTTGACCCGCGAGTGCCGCGATATCTCCGACCATGAACTGTGGGGCGATGCCTTTGGTCCGGCCGGCATTGATATACTTCGCAAAATGGATCATCGGGGCCGAGACGTCGAAGGCGTCGACCTCGTAACCGTGATGGGCGAGTTCGATCGACAGATTACCGGTTCCGCAACCCGCATCGAGCACCGTGTGGCCCTTCGAATTGGAAAGCCAAGAGCTCACCGTGTCGAGAGCGCGTGCGTGGCCGTCGCGAATGACCTTCCAAACCGGCGGAATGTCGCCCGCTCCGTAGATCGCCGTCCAACGCGAGAAACCGGAGGTTTCGAAATACTTACGGACGCGAGCGCCCGTCTCGGAGGGTTCCCGCTTCGCGAAGAGCGCGGGATCCGGAGCGGCGGTAGGCAGGGGGCGAAGGGTATCGATCATGGCGTCCTCTCAGAACCCGCAAGCGGGAAGACTCGCTAAAGCTAACCGCCCGGGCACTTGCCGTTCCGTGATTGTTATCACCCGTCGCCTGCCGGCGGCGTCGCGGCGAGACGCTTTTAGAAAAGTGGCTGACTCGGGCGAAGGCGATGAGCCTCTCCGAGCCAATCCGGCTCGAGTATTAGCTATCAGCGCTTGAAGATCGATTCGGATGTTTTGCTTTTTACTCGCTCAGATCATGAGCACCGCTCCCTCAGCCGACCTCACGGCACCCGCGACGGCACCGCCGATCGCGTATGTTTCGGTTCGGGGCGATGCTCGCTCGCGTAACTATCTCGCGCCGACGTGGAACCCGAGCGGTCCGCGAAGTGCGTTACCGTGTCCGAAGCGCGGCGATAAGAAGTGGAGCGAGACGATTAATTTTCCGGCCGTCATCGTGCGTTTCGACTGCCCCGTCGGCGTCGCGTATAAAACGTGGGAACCGAGCGGCCGGCGCGTCCATATCGGCATCAAAAGCACGACGTCCTTACATCCGGGCGTCTTGCCGGCGAGCGGCGGCGTGACCTACGAGCTGGTCGCTCCGCAGTAGTTTAGTCTGCGCCGCTCGTCGCGAGGTGAGCGAGCGCATTGGTATCCCGCAGCGCGATCGTCGCGTTTTTCCGTGCTTCGATGATGCCGCGCTCTTGCAGCTCGTGTAATTTGCGCGTAACGGTCACGCGGTTCGAGCCGATCATGTCGGCCAGCCGCTGATGCGTGAGCGGATAATCGATCACGCTCAAGCCGCCCGCTTCGAGGCGTCCGAACTGCTTCGAGAGTTCGAGCAACGTCCGATAGAGCCGTAAATTGACGCTATTGTTGAGTAAATCTTCGATTAAAACTTGCGATTCGGTGAGGCGGCGTGCGAAGTTCGAGATCACGTCGAGCGCCGCGCGCGGCTGTGCGGAGACGATCTCCGTCATCTCGCGTTCGCTTGCCGATATCACGCGCGACGATTGCATCGCCTCGGCGCACAGGCACGATAAACTCTGTTCTTCGGTCCGCCATTGCATGAATACGTCGCCCGGTCCTAAGATCGAGATCGTGATGCAGCGACCGTTCGGTAATAAATTATAGAGCCGTAGTTTCCCGTAGTCGACGAAATGAAAACGCATGCCGTCTTCGTAGAGCGGCTCGATCTCCTCGCTCGAGGC